>CACYBC010000065.1 GCA_902772615.1 uncultured Ruminococcus sp. | reverse complement strand
CGGGCCTGGTAGCGGATGTAGGATTCGAACCAACGACACCCCGGGTATGAACCGAGTGCTCTAGCCAACTGAGCTAATCCGCCATGTCTGTCAAAATTGACGCATTGATAATTTTATAGTAAGAAAGGTGAATTGTCAACGATAATATCGACACTTTTGCAGTTACAGCAGACGGATCGACGACAGAAAAAAGACAGGGTCACCGATAAGTGATCCTGTCTTTGATATAAGGGTAAAGGAAGAATATTACTAATTGTATAGTTATTACGAATTATACTAAAAGGATTATCCGATGTATTCCTGACCGCCCATATAGGGACGCAGAGCTTCCGGTATCCTGATCCTGCCGTCTTCCTGAAGGTTGTTCTCGAGGAATGCGATGAGCATCCTGGGAGGAGCGACACAGGTGTTATTGAGGGTATGGGGGAAATAAGTGCCGTTCTCGCCTCTTACCCTGATCTGAAGACGTCTCGCCTGAGCGTCGCCGAGATTGGAGCAGCTTCCCACTTCAAAGTACTTCTGCTGTCTCGGACTCCAGGCTTCCACGTCGCAGCTCTTGACCTTGAGATCTGCAAGATCTCCGCTGCAGCATTCAAGCGTCCGGACGGGGATGTCCAGCGTGCGGAAGAAATCAACAGTGTTCTGCCAGAGCCTGTTGTACCACATCATGCTGTCTTCCGGCTCGCATACGACGACCATTTCCTGTTTTTCGAACTGGTGGATCCTGTAAACTCCGCGCTCCTCTATGCCGTGGGCACCGACTTCCTTGCGGAAGCAGGGGCTGAAGCTGGTCAGCGTCTGCGGCAGATCGCTCTTTTCCAGAATCTGATCGATAAACTTGCCGATCATGGAGTGTTCGCTGGTCCCGATGAGATAAAGATCTTCACCTTCGATCTTATACATCATGTTTTCCATTTCAGCGAAGCTCATAACTCCGTTCACGACGTTTCCACGGATCATATAGGGAGGAATGTAATATGTAAAGCCGCGGCCTATCATGAAATCCCTTGCATAACTGAGGATGGATGAATGGAGCCTGGCTATGTCTCCCTTGAGATAATAGAAACCGTTTCCGCTGGTCCTTCTGGCGGAATCAAGATCGATGCCGTCGAGTCTTTCCATGATATCAACGTGATACGGGATCTCATAATCCGGGACAACGGGATCGCCGAATCTTTCGATCTCGACATTCTCACTGTCATCTTTTCCTATCGGGACACTGTCATCGATGATCTGGGGAATGACCATCATGCGTTTGCGGATCTCTTCTTCCAGAGTTCCTTCGCTCTCTTCCAGTGTTTCGAGCTCTTTGGCGATGGATGCAACCTGTTTCTTTACTTCTTCGGCTTCATCTCTCTTTCCCTGTCCCATGAGAGCGCCGATCTGCTTGCTTATCTGGTTGCGCTGGCTTCTGAGTTCATCGCAGCGTGCGCGGGCATTTCTGAACTGCCTGTCGAGGTCAAGGACCTCATCTACCAGAACCAGCTTCTCGTCCTGGAATTTCTTTCTTATGTTCTCCTTAACAAGTTCGGGGTCTGTACGCAGTAATCTGATGTCGATCATTATTAATCATTTCCTCCAAGTTTATTGGCAAAATCGAAGAGTTGTTCCTTTGAGTAGAAATCCAGAGAAAGTGTGCCCTTTCCGTCGGAATATTTCACTTTTACGTTGACTCCAAGCGCATTCTTCAGGGCGAGTTCAACTTCGCCGGCAACTGGATCCAGAGGCACTCTGTTTTTAGGCTGGCGAGGAGAACTGATCCGAGAGAGCCTTTCTGCCTCTCTGACGGAAAGGTCTTTTTCCGCAACAAGTTCAGCTACCTGCTGCTTTACGGTGTCTTCGGGGATCCCGAGAATGGCTCTCGCGTGCCCTGCGGTGATCTTTCCGTCTCTGAGAAGGGATAGAACACCCTCGGGAAGTGTGAGGAGCCGCATGGCGTTCGCTACCGCCGGTCTCGATTTACCGACTCTCGATGCGATCTGCTCCTGGGTCCATCCCTGGGAATCGGCAAGCTGTTTGTAGCCTTCAGCTTCCTCCACGGGGTTCAGATCCTCACGCTGAAGATTCTCTACCAGAGCAATGCTGTATGCGTCCGAATCGGACATTTCCCTGATTATGACCGGAATGCGGTCAAGGCCTGCAAGTCTGGAAGCTCTCCAGCGCCTTTCTCCGGCTACTATCTTGTAGGAGCCTGAGGAATCGGGACGTACCAGGATAGGCTGCAGTACCCCGTGTTCTCTGATGGAATCCGCAAGCTCGGCAAGGGATTCATCGGAAAAATACTTCCGCGGCTGAGATCTGTCAGGACTGATCTCGGAGACCGGAAGGAAAGAGGTGCTGTCGGAAGAAACGGAGTTGTCTATGAATATCGCGTCCAGGCCTTTGCCGAGGCCGCCCTGTCTTTTCGCCATTTCAGACCTCCTTCGTATTGTTTCGGATTATCTCAGAAGCCAGGCTGTCATAAGCGACAGCTCCTTTAGAATGAGCGTCATAATACTTTATGGGCTTTCCGTAGCTGGGGGCCTCCGAAAGCCTGACGTTACGCGGGACCACGGAGGAGAAGACCTTGCCCGGGAAAAACCTCTTTACCTCATCAACTACCTGAAGAGTCAGATTGAGTCTGGAATCATACATGGTGACCAGGACTCCTTCGATCTCTATAAACGGATTGTAGAGGCGCTTAACCGAGCGAACACTGCTCATGAGCTGTGAGAGACCTTCAAGGGCATAATACTCGCACTGTATCGGTATAAGAATGCTGTCGCACGCGTTCAGGCCGTTCAAAGTCAGAAGACCAAGAGAGGGCGGACAGTCGATTAGGATAAAATCATAATCTTTTTTATGCTGCAGGACCGCGTCTTTCAGTCTGTATTCCCTTCTCTCCGCGTCCACAAGTTCCAGTTCAGCTCCGGCGAGATCCATGCTGGAGGGGATGACAGATACTCCTGCATAAGGCGATTCGACCACACAGGATTTGAAGTCCGCATCACCGGTGAGAAGCTGATAAACAGAGCGGACAACGCTGCGCTTGTTGATACCAAGGCCGCTGGTTGCATTGCCCTGAGGATCGGCATCTATCATTAGTACACGCTTGTCCTGAGCACCTAAAGCGGCGGCAAGGTTGACCGCCGTGGTCGTTTTACCTACTCCGCCCTTCTGATTTGCGATTGCGATTATCTTTCCCATGTCTCAAATTGTTCCACGTGAAACAAATTGTCCTGTCTATAGTTTGCGTTCTAATGATAGCACATCACTTTTGAAAAGGAAATGGCAGGAAAAAGCCTCCTGTTCGATCAAAACCAGTGAAAACGCATATGTTTCACGTGAAACATATTCAGCAGACGGGGCATTTGTGTTTCACGTGAAACATAAATCCGCTCCGGGAAAAAGATTGTTAACATAACAGAACGGCAATGTAAGGTATAATAACCTACAGCAATAAAGAGCAGAACACAAGAGGAACAGTATGCTTGAACTAAAGACAGTGATCAAAGACTACCCGGCAGGAAATGAAACGGTTCATGCCCTTAAGGGGATAGACTTAGCTTTCAGGAGCAATGAATTCGTTTCGATCCTCGGTCCTTCGGGATGCGGGAAGACAACGATGCTCAACATCATCGGAGGGCTGGACAGTTATACCTCCGGAGATCTGATAATAAACGGGAAATCCACCAAAGACTTCAAAAACAGAGACTGGGACACATACAGGAACCATTCCATAGGGTTCGTGTTCCAGAGTTACAATCTTATACCGCACCAGACGGTACTGAGAAATGTGGAACTGGCACTGACTCTGTCCGGAGTAAACAGAAAGGAACGGAGAAAGAGGGCGGAGAAAGCCCTCGAGGACGTCGGGCTCGGGGACCAGTTCAGGAAAAGACCGTCCGAGATGTCCGGCGGTCAGATGCAGAGGGTTGCGATAGCAAGAGCGCTTGTAAACGATCCTGATATCATTCTTCTGGATGAACCGACCGGAGCGCTTGATACCGAAACGGGGATCATGGTAATGGAGATCCTCAAGAAGGTCGCGGCAGACAAGCTGGTGATCATGGTCACGCACAACCCGGATCTGGCAGAGAGGTACTCGACGAGGATCGTCAGGATGCTGGACGGAAGGATCATTGATGACAGCATGCCTCTCACCGACGCGGAGACTGAGGAAGAACACCGTATAGAGAAGATAAAGGCGGAAGCGGATGCAAAGAAGAAGATACCCCGCATGAAGCTTCACACGGCGTTCGGGCTGTCCCTCAACAATCTCTTTACCAAAAGGGGAAGAACGATACTGACTTCCATGGCCGGAAGCATAGGCATAATCGGCATTGCTCTTATCTATGCTGTTTCCCAGGGAACTGAGAATTACATTGACAGTGTGCAGCAGGATGCGCTGTCTTCCTATCCTCTGACCATAACGTCGGAGACCGCTGACATGGGAACCATGCTGACGGCGTTCGCTTCGATGCGAAGCGCTATGGACATGGAGACTGAAGAAGGGATCATAGAAGGAGTAGACATCATTTCGGGAGTGCTGGAAGGTGTCGGAACCAACGATCTCAGATCCTTCAAAAAGCACATGGAAGACAGCTGGGAAGAGATAGAAACAGACATCAATACCGTCAGGTACACCTATCCTGTGACTCCCAGGATATTTACACATGATATAAAGGGCGACATGCTGCAGGTAAACCCCAGCAGCATGATGTCAGCGATGATGGGAGGAGCGGGCTCCATGCCTTACAGTTCCATGATGGCTGGCGGCCTTTTCAGCGAGATCATGGACGATAAGGAGCT
>CACYBC010000064.1 GCA_902772615.1 uncultured Ruminococcus sp. | reverse complement strand
TTGACGGATGTGGTAGATGTCGGAAGATACGGGATGAGGTTCTGAGCAAAAGCGGAAAGCGGCATGGTCTGCAGAGTGACTCTGCCGGGGCCTGTGACAACAGTGTGGAAAATGCCTTCACCGCCGAGGAAGATGTTCTTTGCCCCCTTGACTGTCTCGATATCCACGGAGCAGCTCTCATCCATCATTGCGAGGTTTCCGGTATCAACTATGATCTGCTGTCCGGCTCCAAGCTCATACTCCACGGTAGATCCGTCGAACTCGACGAATGCTGTGCCGCTTCCGGAGATCTTCTGCATCACGAAGCCTTCTCCGCCGAAAAGACCTGCTCCAATTTTCTTCTGGAAGAACACTGACAGTTCAACGCCTTTGGTCGCGGCAAGGAAAGCTGACTTCTGGCATATCAGCGGCTTATCCGGGGTAATTTCCACCGCACGCAGTGAGCCCGGAAAGCTGTTTGCGAAGGCGATCAGTCCCTCGCCTCCTTCAGCTGTGTAGATGTTCTGGAAAAGTCTTTCACCCGAAAACAGTCTGCCGAGTATCTTTCCAAGCCCACCGCCCACAGTTTCCATTTTCATGTTCGGGGACATCCAGACCATGGATCCGCCCTCTGTGATCATTGATTCCCCCGCCTCAAGACGGCAGATGACTACCGGCATAGGCTCGCCTGTGATATCGTATCTCATTTTGATTCCTCCTGGACATTATTTATACATAGTCATTCAACAGCCGTAAACTGCTATATCATGCGGATATTATACATCAATTGCCGGACGTTTTCTTTCTGTCTTTTCACAAAAATGGGAGGAGTTCCATTTCCGCTCCTCCCATTCCATCGGTCTGTTGCAGTCAGTCTCTGAATAAACGCTGCGCAAAATCATGGAACAGTATCCTGAGAACTGCCCAGTCATGAGGATAACCCTCGACCCATTTTCTCACAACGTTGGGATATGATGAGAAACCATGTTCATCGCAGACTTCATCGTCCGTCAGGAACGCCTCGACATGTGAGTCCATGGATCCGATGCCGCGGTAGAAAAGCTTCACGTCATTGAGGAAATTATCCTTGTCTTCCATCACACGGAGATGAGTATTGATATCAAACGATTTTTCCAGATCCATGCCCGGGCCTACTCGTCTCATGAATCCGCTCAGCAGTCCGATATACGCAAACACATCTGTATGCTCAAGCCCGATGACGCAGGACTGCATGGAACCCATTGAGAACCCGGCGATGCCGCGGTGCCACTTGTCGGCCTTGACACGGTATTTCTTTTCGATAACCGGCCTGCAGCTGTCAATGATGGAACTTGCCAGAGCTCCGCCGGCATTCATCATGTTCTCGTTCCTGCCTCTCTGCATGCCGTCATTCATGACAACGATGAACGGCACGGTTTTTCCTTCTGCGATGAGGTTATCCATAATGTGGTTGACTTTTCCGTTGAATATCCACGAAGTCTCGTTCTCACCTGCTCCGTGCTGCAGATAGAGGACCGGGTACTCACCGCCTTCGTAATACATGGGAGGAAGATAGATAAAACATCTCTGGAAAGACTCAAACGCTTCTGACCAGTAGTACTCGATCGCGACGGTCCCGTGCGGAACATCATTCATGAGGACGAACGGTGCTGCGGGATCCGGTATTTCGACATAGTTTATGGCTTTCCCGTGGCTGTAGTACTGGGAACAGTACGGACTGACCGCTTCTGCTCCGTCTATCAAGAAGACGAAAGCTTTGGGTCCCACAAACAGCGGGTCGTACTTCAGGGTAGCTCTCCAAACACCGTCATCTCCTTTTACCATAGGCATTGGCTCTTCAGGTTTCAGTCCGAATGAGACCTCCACCTTCTCCGCATTAGGAGCATAGAAACCAAACTCTACGTCACCGTTCTCCTGTACTTTTGCACCGGTTCCTAGCGGCTTGAAGTCAAACATGGATGCACCTGGCTGCATCTGAGGTGTCTGCGGAGCAAACGCCGTACAGCGGTCATCGAATGCGCGGTTGTCCAAAAAGTCAAACTTTTCCATATGTTCATCCCTTTCTTTATCTGTTTCCGGTCTCCCGGCTTATTACAGCGATCTTATATGCGTTCCCTGACCGCCTTGATGAAAGTCTCCGTGTCAACGGCGGTGACTCCGTCTGTATCCTCCATGAGCAGAGTCAGGTCTTTTGTAACTGTGCCGGCTTCCATGGTCTCGAGGCATGCACTTTCCAGCCTGTCCGCAAAGCATACCAGATCATTCAGCCCGTCCAGTTCGCCGCGCTTCCTGAGCGCTCCGGTCCATGCGAAAATGGTCGCCACAGGGTTCGAACTTGTCTTTTCTCCCTTAAGGTATCTGTAATAGTGTCTTGTCACCGTTCCGTGGGCTGCCTCGTACTCGTAATTTCCTTCCGGTGAGACAAGAACGGAAGTCATCATGGCGATGGATCCGAAGGCTGTTGACACCATATCGCTCATTACATCGCCGTCGTAATTCTTGCACGCCCAGATGAAACCTCCCTTTGATCTGATGACACGGGCAACGGCATCGTCTATAAGGGTATAGAAAAAGCTGATCCCCTTCTTTTCAAACTCTTCTCTGTATTTCTCCTCATACAGGCTCTCGAAGATCTCCCTGAACCTGCCGTCATATGTCTTGGATATGGTGTCTTTCGTGCTGAACCACAGATCCTGACCGGTCGCAAGCGCATATGAGAAGCATGATTCTGCGAAGGAAAAGATACTGGAATCCAGGTTGTGCTGTCCCTGCCATACGGCAGGGCCTTCGACTCTCTGCACCGTTACGGATTTCTCGCTGCCGTCGTCGCCCTTGAAAACAAGTTTTGCTTCTCCGGGCACATCGGTCACCATCTCGGAAGCTTTGTAGATATCACCGTATGCATGGCGTGCGATAGTGATGGGCATTTCCCAGTTCCTGACGACAGGTCTGATCCTGCTTATGAGGATCGGTGCGCGGAACACGGTACCGTCCAGGATGGATCTTATGGTCGCATTGGGGGATTTCCACATCTGCTTGAGCTGGGGATATTCCTCCATGCGCTGTCTGTTCGGCGTGATGGTGGCGCACTTGACAGCGACACCGTACTTTTTATTAGCCAGTGATGCATCCACAGTGACCTGATCATCGGTGTCGTTTCTGTTGAGCAGTCCGAGGTCGTAATATTCGGTCTTCAGTTCCACATATGGAAGGATGAGTTCATCCTTTATCATCCTCCACATCACTCTGGTCATCTCATCGCCGTCCATCTCGACGAGCGGAGTAGTCATCCTGATCCTTTCCACTTTAGTGCTCCTTGATCTTCTCTGCGTAATAGTTGATCAGACATCCGTCAGTCAGTATCCTTCTTTCTTCCGGTGTCAGTCCCCTGCAATACAGCTTTATACTCTTTTCTTCTTCGCTTGACCTCAGGATCGCGTCAAATTCCTCTTTCCCCTCTAGTATCCCTTTTCTGACTCCCGGGATAAAGATCCTGTCACCTACGGAAAACTCCACGCCCTGCTCCTTGTCGATGGTAAATGGAATGATCCCCCAGTTGATGCAGTTTGACCTGTATCTCTTGGTAGCGTACTCATAGCAGATGTTGGCTAGTCCACCCAGCACTTTCTGGCAGGAAGCAGCCTGCTCACGGGCTGATCCGTCGCCGGGTCTTCTGGCAAATATGCACGACCCCAGCAGCCCTCCCGTATCATTCACGCCGTCCCTTACTGCTTTGCATCTTCCGACATACTCGGGCACTCTTCTTGAAAGCGCGAATTCTGACAGCGCCACCGGATTTGACCTGTAGCTTGATGTCTCACCGGAGGGGATCAGTTCATCCGTCGTAGTGACATCGTCCAGTATCACGGCTGTCATCTCCAGCGTGATGTCATCAGTCAGTTCAGGCATCGCCGGCCAGTCCGTTATATTGGGGCCGAGCCTGAGTTCCTCCTCCGGATGCGGTTCTCCGAACCCGTAATAACATCTCTTCTCATATATGGAGCCGTCGAATCTGTAGTCCCTTCTCGAAGTCTCATAATCTATGTCAGTGGCAGCGGTCAGTACACCGCCATTTGCGGCGGTAGCGGCGATGGATCTCGCGTCCATGAGGGCTACGGAAGCTATCTGCCCCTGACCGGGCTTCGACCCCTCCCGGTTGGCGAAGTTCCTGGTCGTGTGCCTGACAGACAGGCTGTTGTTTGCCGGAGTATCTCCTGCTCCGAAACACGGTCCGCAGAAGCATGGCTTGATCACTGCACCGCTCTTCAGCAGCTCCAAGGTTATGCCATCCTGGACAAGCGCAAGATTTACAGGCGCAGATGCGGGATATACCGACAGGTCAAAGAATCCGTTGCCTATATCTTTGCCCCTGAGTATGTCCTCAGCCTCGGCGATATTGTCGAACATGCCGCCCGCACATCCGCCTATCACTCCCTGATCGACACGGATCTTTCCATCCGGTCCTATGGTCCTCAGGAGATCCATCTTCACCCCGCCTTCCAGGGATGCGTTGCACTCATCCTGTATCCTGGAAAGGATGCCCTCGGGATCAGCCTGAAGTTCATGTATCGTATATGCCCTGGAAGGGTGGAATGGAAGCGCTATCATGGATTCCATCCTGTCCAGATCCACAGTGATCATAGAATCATATCTGGTCCCGTCCTCGATGCTCAATCCGGAATAGTCTTCAGGCCTGCCCACATTCTCATAGTATCTCCTTACCTCATCGTCAGTCTCCCAGATCGATGAGAGGCAGGATGTCTCTGTGGTCATGACATCGATGCCTATCCTGAAATCCATAGGCATATCGGTTACTCCCGGGCCCGCAAATTCAAGCACCTTGTTCTTGACCGACCCGTTCGGGAACGTTTCTGCGACCAGCGCGATCGCTATGTCGTGAGGTCCTATTCCGTGAGGCACTTTTCCCTCCATCCAGACCAGAACCACTTCAGGTGCATCCGAATCCCAGGTGTTGTTCAGAAGCTGCTTTGCGAGTTCCCCTCCGCCTTCTCCTACTCCCATACAGCCGTAGCAGCCGTATCTGGTATGAGAATCCGAGCCCAGGATCATCTTCCCGCACCCTGCAAGCGCTTCCCTGGCAAACTGATGTATCACTGCCTGATTTGCCGGCACATAGATCCCGCCGTATTTTCTGGCCGCTGACAGGCCGAAAACATGGTCATCCTCATTTATCGTGCCTCCTACTGCGCACAGACTGTTGTGGCAGTTGGTGAGAGCGTACGGCACAGGGAACTCCCTGAGTCCCGAAGCCCGTGCCGTCTGTATTATTCCGACATAAGTTATGTCATGCGAGACCAGGGCATCGAACCTTATGTGAAGTTTATCCGCCTGTGGATCGCCTGCTTCATGTGCCCGCAGTATGCGGTAGGCGATGCTTTTCTCACGTGTGCCGTCAGCTTGCCCGTCGGCTGTCACCGGCACTCCGTCTCTGATGACCACCGCGCTGCTGGAGTATTTGATCGCTTCCATCGTTACCTCTCAGTTGATATCAAGTTCCCTGACCCTTGCAAAAGCCCTGGAGATGTGTTCATTCATTGCCGCTTCCGCAGCACCAGGATCTCTGGCAGCAATCGCATCGATTATCTTCTTATGCTCCGCGCAGGAAGATTTTGCGCTGGAGCCCTTCTCCACAGTCTGCTTGCGGTATTTCTGTATCTTTCTGTGCAGCGGCACCAGAGTATCGGAATACACAAAGCTTCCTGTGTACGCGTAGAGTTTTTCATGGAACTCACTGTCTATCTGTTTGACTTTCTCGGAATCGCCTTTCTCTGCGTAAAAAGTCTGCAGTTCGACCAGATCCGTGAGCTCTTTCACCTGTTCATCGGTGGCTTTTCTGGCACACTCCGCAGCCGCAAGTCCCTCCACTTTCTGTCTGATCGTATAGATGATGTTGGCGTCATCCACGGTGATCCCGACGACCCTGAGTCCCTTGCCGTTATTCTCTATGATGTGTTCCTGCTCGAGTCTTGCCAGAGCCTCTCTTACAGGCGTCCTGCTGACTCCGAAATCATCGCAGATATCCTGTTCCGTGAAGACGGTCCCCTTGGCATATACTCCTGATAAAATATCGTTCTCCAGCCTCTCAAAGACCTGATCTGCCAGAGAAGTAGGCCTGTTGGTTATCATGTCTTTCGATCTCCTTTTACAGCATCCTGAACCTGCCGCCTGACAGTTCCTCGATCTTCTTCTCCATCTCCTGGTTCGACAGCGTCGTCTGTCTACCGTGCGCATATTCGCTGTCGATCCACTCCTTCAGCGCCACCACAAGGTCGCTGTGCTTGTCTATCGCTTCATCCCCGTCAAGCCCATAGGTGTCATTGATCCAGTAAGCGATCCCTGCCAGTCCGGAATCCTTTCCGACCATTACGGAAGGCTTCCTGTTGAGAAGTTTTCTCGTATTGAAGATGTTGTATATCTCCTCGTCCTTCATCAGCCCGTCAGCATGGATGCCGGCTCTGGTGACATTGAAGTTTCTTCCGACGAACGGCTGCATTGGAGGTATCTCGTATCCGATCACATTGGTATAGTAATCAGCTATCTCGGATATCGCAGTAGTGTCCATCCCGTCCGTGGAACCTCTCAGGGACGCATATTCCATGACCATGGCTTCCAGCGGGGTGTTGCCTGTTCTCTCACCTATTCCGAGCAGCGAACAGTTGACTGCGCATGCGCCGTAGAGCCATGCAGTGGAAGCGTTGGCCACGGCCTTGTAGAAATCATTGTGTCCGTGCCACTCCAGATGCTCGCTCTTTACATCGGAATAGTGCTGCAGTCCGTATATGATGCCGGCAACGCTTCTGGGCAGTGCGGCCTCCGTATACGGGACTCCGTAACCCATGGTGTCGCAGGCTCTTATCTTTACCGGGATCCCCGCGTCTTCGGACATCTTCATCAGCTGGTTGACAAAAGGCACCACGAATCCGTAGAAGTCTGCTCTTGTGACATCCTCCAGATGGCACCTCGGAACGACGCCCTCTTCAAATGCCATAGCTACTGTAGCCAGATACTGATCCATGGCCTGCTTGCGGGTCATGTTCATCTTCTTGAAGATATGGTAGTCACTGCATGACACCAGAATGCCCGTCTCTGTTATTCCAAGATCCCTTACCAGCCTGTAATCCTCTTTCTTTGCCCTGATCCACGTGGTGATCTCCGGGAACTTGAGTCCAAGGTCCTGGCACCTGGCGATCGCCTCTCTGTCTTTTTCGCTGTACACGAAGAACTCTGTCTGCCTGATGATCCCGAAGGGTCCTCCCAGTCTGGAGATCAGTTTGAACAGGTCCACTATCTGGTCGACAGTATACGGCTCGATGGATTGCTGGCCATCGCGGAACGTAGTGTCGGTGATCCATATCTCATCAGGCATTCCAATGGGAACACGCCTGTGGTTGAACGCCACTCTGGGCACTTCTTCGTAGTTGTATACATCCCTGTAGAGATTGGGTTCGGATACGTCCTGAAGCTGATATCTGTATGATTTCTGCTCAAGCAGATTTGTCTTCTCGGAGATCTCTAGCATTGCGGATTCCTCTCTGATCGTATTATTGTATACAATTATACGCGGATAATGATATGCGTCAATACTATTATACACAAAAGCCGCCGCTTCATTAAGAAGCAGCGGCCTGCAGATATATTATTTCAGCCTCCCAGATAAGCTCTCTTTACCTGCTCGTTGTTCAGCAGATTCTCTGCGGTATCCGTGAGCACTATCCTTCCGGATTCCACGACATAACTTCTGTGCGAGATCTTTAGCGCCAGTCTCGCATTCTGTTCGACCAGCAGGACAGTAGTCCCGGACTTATTCAGTTCCACGACTATATCCATGATCTGACTTACGAGGATCGGCGCCAGGCCCATGGAAGGTTCGTCAAGCATCATCATCTTCGGACGGATCATAAGAGCGCGGCCCATGGCAAGCATCTGCTGTTCGCCGCCTGACAGGGTTCCGGCTATCTGACTGCGTCTCTCGGCCAGTCTCGGGAACCTGTCATATACATCGTCCAGCGACTTTTTCCTGCCCTCTCTGACAGTGAAAGCACCCATGTCAAGATTCTCTTCCACCGTCATCGAAAGGAATATGCGTCTTCCCTCCGGTACATGTGTCAGTCCCTGCCTGACGATCACGTCAGGCTCTGTCCTGCTGATGCTGTGACCGTCGAACTCTATGTCTCCGGTACGGCTTCTCAGCAGCCCCGATATCGTTTTGAGCGTTGTCGATTTTCCTGCGCCGTTTGCTCCGATCAGAGACACTATCTCCCCGTCATCCACATGGAACGTCATATCATGCAGAGCATGTATATTACCGTAGTACACATTTATGTTCGTCACGTTAAGCATGTTACTGATCCGCCTTTCCGAGATATGCCTCGATGACTACAGGGTCAGACATGATGTCTTCAGGCGATCCCTTTGCAATTATCTTTCCGTAGTTGAGCACCACGATGCCGTCGCAGACTCCCATCACAAGGTTCATATCATGCTCGATCAGCAATATCGCGATACTGAACTCATCCCGGATCCTTCTGATATTGTTCATCAGTTCCACCGTCTCGGAAGGATTCATGCCGGCTGCAGGTTCATCAAGCAGAAGCAGGCTGGGATTGGTGGCGAGTGCTCTGACGATCTCCAGGCGCCTCTGGGCTCCGTAGGGCAGAGATCCTGCCTTCCATCCAGCCATGTCCTGCATATTGAAGAATGACAGCAGTTCCAGCGCCCTCATATCCGATATCGATTCGTTATCCCAGTATCTCGGCAGACGCAGCACCGCTTCGCCTATGGAATACTTCATCTCATTATGAAGTCCTATCTTGACATTCTCAAGGACCGTCATGTTTCTGAACAGTCTGATGTTCTGGAATGTTCTGGCGACTCCCATCCTGCATATCTCATGTGGTTTCCTGCCTCTGGTATCATATCCGTCGATCATAATGATCCCGCGTGTAGGCTCTATCTCATTTGTCAGCAGATTGAACACGGTAGTCTTTCCTGCACCGTTGGGTCCTATAAGGCCTGCGATCTCTGTACGTCCGAGCGCCATGTTGAAATCCTCGACCGCGACGAGGCCTCCGAAATCCACACCGAGATGCCTGATCTCGAGTACCGGAGTTTTATCAACATCCTCCTCTCTCATCAGGAATCCGCTGGGTACCGGGACCAGAGGAGACCTTTCCTGTTTCCTATTCATCTGTCTCCTCCCCCTCAGTGTAGTTCTCAGGCAGTTTGGGCGTTTCTTCCTTTTTCCGGAACACCTTCCTGACCAGTCTTGCGGCAGATAGCTCATAGTCTCCCATGAGCCCCGACGGCTTGAAGATCATGACAACGACCAGCAGCAGCGAGTAGATTATCATCTTCCAGCTCGCAAACGTCTGAAGCACCTCAGGGACTATTGTCAGCACCGTCGCAGATATTATCGATCCGGATATGGAACCAAGTCCTCCGAGCACAACCATGACAAGCATCTCTATGGACATGTTATATCCGAAGTTCCCGGGTTCCAGATAGCATATATGATGAGCAAACAGACTTCCGGACACCCCCGCGAAGAACGCGGCTCCAGCGAACGCAACGATCTTGTAGTATGTAAGGTTTATGCCGACGCTCTCAGCCGCTATCTCATCCTCCCTTACAGACTTAATGGCTCTGCCATGTCTGGAATTTACCAGCAGGAACGTAAAGGCTACCACCATGATCGTCCAGAAGAAGCCCCATCCGAATCCGGTGTATCTGCCGATCCCCCCCATCCCCATTGCGCCGCCGGTGATCTTTATGTTCTGGACAAGAACGCGTATGATCTCACCGAATGCAAGTGTGATTATCGCCAGATAGTCACCTTTCAGTCTCAGTGCAGGCAGTCCTATCACTATACCCGCAACCATCGCCAGGATCCCTCCGGCTATAGTTGCCAGCAGGAACAGAACCGCTTCTCCGGAAATGGGGCCGAGGTCCGGAATGCTGAATCTGGTCGTGATGATGGCAGCAGTATATGCTCCTATCGACATAAACCCGGCATGCCCGAGCGGGAGCTGTCCGAGATAACCGCATGTCAGGTTCAGGCTGACTGCAGCAATCACGTATATCAGCACCAGGTTCAGGATGTTCGTATAGTATCTGTTGAGTATCTTGGCGCCGATCATATATTCAACGATAAGGAAGAATGCAAGGCACAGGCAGGTGTTGAGGATCGTTCTTCCGAAAAATGACTTACGGTTTTCTCTCATGTTCCGCCTCCTCAGACCTTCTCCACCACTTTTTTGCCCAGGATACCGGCCGGTCTAAGCAGCAAAGTGATGATAAGGAAGGAGAATACTATGGCATCAGCCCACATGGAACTCAGATACCCTTTGGTCAGCGCTTCAGCTATACCGATCATAAGACCGCCTACAACGGCACCGGGTATGGAACCGATCCCTCCGAGAACAGCCGCAACGAAAGCCTTGATCCCGAACAGAGCCCCCATGGTGGGGTATACCTGAGGATATGAACAGCAATAAAGCACCGCAGCGATCGCCGCAAGGCCGGAACCTATCGCAAAGGTCATGGAGATGGTTTTGTCGACATTAATGCCCATCAGCTGAGCAGCTTCTGTATCCTCCGACACCGCCCGCATGGCCTTGCCGGCATTTGTTGTTTTTACGAAAAGCGTCAATCCGGCCATGAGCACTGCCGAAACGATGATCGTGACTACAGTGGTCATGGAGATATGCCGCTCGCCTATGTAGAAGCCTCCTTCTATGATCTTGGGAAACAGTCTTGGAGTCGCTGAGAACATCTTCTGCGCTGCGTTTTCGAGGAGAAGACTGATGCCTATGGCCGTGATAAGCAGAGATATCTTGGCCGACTTCCTGAGAGGTCTGTATGCGACCTTCTCTATAATTACGCCGAGAACTACGCAGAAAGCAACAGACGCGGCAACAGCCACGACAGTAGGCATTCCCGCGTCCAAAGCAAAAAAGGCGACATAGGCGCCTGCCATGATAATGTCACCGTGTGCGAAGTTTATCAGCTTTACTATACCGTAGACCATATTGTATCCGAGAGCCACAAGTGCATAGATGCTCCCTACATGGATACCGTTGATAAGGTGGTTGATAAGATTCAAATCCGTCACCGTCCCGATTAAGTATTCTTGGCAGTGCCGGACGGTGCCGGCACTGCCTTGAGAAAAGACTTAGAACATACGGTCGAAGACGCCTTCGCCGTCCTTGATGACTATCATGGCAGCCTGCTTGATGGGGTTGTTCTCCGCATCGAAAACATAGTGTCCGGTCAGGCAGTCCATATCTGTCTTCTTCATCTGATTGCGGATGGCATCCCATTCTGCCGAATCGCACTTGTCGATCGCATCGGCGACGATCATGGCAGCGTCATAAGCGAGGAAGCTGAAGCCCAGTGCAGCGTATCCGAACTTGTCATTGTACGCCTTGGCGAAAGCATTGACCTGCGCGTTTCCCGCCTCGGAAGAGAAGTGATCGGAATAAACGAATCCCTCAAGGATCGAAGTATCTGCGCCTTCATAGGAAAGAAGAGCCGAGAAACCGTCTCCGCCCAGGAACGGAACGTCAAGTCCCAGATCTCTGGCCTGAGTCGCAGCGTCATAGCATTCTGCATAGTAATACGGGAAGAATACAGCTTCAGGCTGAGCGTTGGCGATGTTGGTCAGCTGCGCCTTGTAGTCGGAATCGCCCGTAGCATAGCTCTCGGTAGCCGCTATCTCCAGACCGATCTTGGCGCACTCATCTCTGAATGCCTCGAACAGGCCTTTGGAGTATGCATCGTTGTTCGCATAGAGGACTGCGACCTTACTCATCCCGAGTACTTCCTTCGCATAATCCGCGAGTTTAACGCCCTGGAAAGAATCCTTGAAGCAGGTCCTGAAGAGTGAATCGCCGTAGGATGTCAGTCCGTCGCCTGTGGCAGAAGCCGTGATCACGGGTATGCCGTCAGCTGCCGCAGCCTGAGCGACGACTTCGGTCTCGCCTGTAAGAACCGGCCCGATGATCGCGCATACTTCGTCTACGGTAGCCAGTCTCTCGTAGGCGTTCTTTGCTTTGGCCTTGTCCCCTTCGGAATCGACAGGAATGAACTCGATCTGATGTCCGTCGATGCCGCCATTCTTGTTGATCTCTTCGAAATACATAGCCGCGCCGTTCAGAACGGAATTGCCGTACATTGAAGTTGCTCCGGTAAGAGGTCCGATGAAACCGATCTTATATACTTCGGGCTCATCTTCCTTCTTTGCTCCGCAGGAAGTAAGCATCATCATACACATTACCGAAATGAGCATTACACTTACAAACTTTTTCATTTTTCCCCTCCAGATTCTTATCGGACGAAAAAACTCCGGGGATGTGCTCCCCGGAGTCCCTGAACTTATCTTTGGGATTCAACTTACCGTTCCGGTTCGCACATCAAAATCTCCCGCTACAAGGACAAGCAGGAAAATTATGACGATAAGCAGCGAACTGTGGAACATCTGCTGACATTTCCTTCCGTGATTTTCTATAGGTTACCGCTTTAAATGCCTAAAGTCAAAACAAATATCGCGTCAGAGCTCAACTTCGTAACAATATGATATCCCCGCAGTTAACAAATGACGATTTTTGTTTGTGTTGCACAACAAACATATTACAACTTATTGAATACAAGGACTTTGCATCAGTTTCTGCTGAAAAGGTCCTTCCCTCTTTCGAAAACAGAATTCAGTTCGGCAGCAAACTCAAAGAATGAGTCAGCAGCCTGATGTTTCAGAGTCAGTCTGCCGCTTTTGTAATCATCATTTATCTGCTCATATCTGTCTCTGGCTGCTCTTACGCTGTCGGTCCAGGAGAAATAGAGCTCATCCATTGCTCTCTCCCCCACTTTCTTCATCAGTTCCGGCTCGTAACACAGTCTGGTCATCATTGCCGCAGCGGATGCCGGATTCTCCTCCACGAGTACAGCGTTCTGAAGATCACTCACACCTTCCGCAGCTGCAGAACCTCTCAGAAGCATGCTTCCCAGTCCGCACGCGGCAGCTTCCCTCACCACTATCCCGTTAGTGTCGAAATCAGACAAAAATACGAAGAGATCGGCAGCACCGTAGTACGTTCTGAGAACTTCCCTGTCATGAATGGCATCAACGAAGATGCACTTATCAGCGATCCTGAGCTTCCGGGCGTACCTGATCACATCATCCCTGTCCTGACCGCTTCCTACGCACATGAACCTGAAATCCTTCCCTGTTCCCTTGAGCGCGGCTAGTGCATCAAGCACGGTCCTCAGTCCCTTGTACCACATCACCCTTCCGACAAACAGGAATACCGGAACGCCGTCGACCAGCCCGTACTGCTGTCTGAGCTTCTCCACCTCATCGCTGTCAGGCTTTCTCCTGGGGAAATCCACTCCGTTGTTCATGACGCGGTATTCACCGTGGAATCCCAGTGAGCGCAGGTTCTTCCCTGCCCCTTCACTGACGACCCACACCTCGTCACATGCTTCGATGTTCTTTATCATGGCATTGCATGTCATATCCTGAAGTATGTGGCTCTTCAGCGCTCTTGCTATGTCGATGTCGAACTTGGTATGGTAGGTAAACACCATCGGAGCCGGAACCACCTCGCGGAATGTCCGTCCCATAAAAGTAGATGCCGCCGGGCAGTGAGAGTGATAAATGTCCGGCCTGAATTCCTTAACGGCTTCCAGCGCAGCTCCGGCGAAAGGATATCCCGCTCTGTATCCCACGAATTTCGTGGTATCGAAGCTCGGATACCTTATTACTTCATAACTGTAATTATCGACAACGTCCGGATACTGAGGGACCGCAACGGTCACCTTATCTCCGAAAGAAGTAAGGTTCTCGGCGTAGTTGATCACCGTGTTCGCCACTCCGTCTATCAGCGGAGGGAACGAATCGTTCAGCAGGCAGATATCCATGTGTAATCCCTCTTTTATAAAAGCGGTATCATCTCTGCAAGATCTCTGAACACCGCATCCGGCTTAACATCTGAACTGCTTATATCTTCAAGATGCGTCTCACCGGAAAGGACCAGTATTCCGCAGGCACCGTTTCTGACACCCGTAGCAACATCCGTGTACAGTCTGTCACCGACGAAGGCCACTTCTTCTCTTCTGTACCCTGTCCGCTCAAGCACCATATCCACTGTCTCTCTGAAGGGTTTTCCCAGATATCTGGGTTCTTTGCCGGTAGAGAGCGAAATGCAGGCACACATAGCTCCGCAGTCAGGGATAAACCCCGTCTCTGTGGGACAGTTAATGTCAAGATGTGTAGAGAGGAACTCCGCGCCGTTTCTGATGTAAGTGCAGGCTCTCTCCAGTTTATGATAGGTAAGCTCCGTATCAAAAGCTGCAACGACTATATCCGGCTGCTCATCGTACACCAGTCTGATCCCCGCAGTCTCAAACTCCGTGCGCAGCGCTTCCGTTCCCATAAGATACACGGTCTTGTCTTTTCTGTTGGCATTAAGGAATTCCGTCGTGACATCCCCGGATGTCATGATCCCGTCCCTGCCGATGTGGCAGCCCATTCTGTTGAGTCTTTCGATATACAGCGAGACGGATCTTGAACTGTTGTTGGTAAAGAATATGTAGTCTCTTCCCGTATCCTTTACTCTCTCCAGAAACTCAAGTGATCCGGGTATGAGGTTCTCGCCGAGATAGAACGTTCCGTCCATATCCAGCACGAACAGTTTTATTCTGTCCAGTACTTTTTGCCTGTCGTCCAAAGCATTCTCCTGTCTGTGAAAATGTCATCGGGATGATCCCGTGGCTACCAATACGATCAAGATTATACTATCACATTTACCTGCCAAGGGCAGGTACGCATCCGCGGATTCGGTCAGTCTGCGGTCAGATTATTCTTTCCTCGGGCTTTCAGCTCGATCTCTTTTCCCTGCTACGCAGGAAAGACATTTTAATGATTATATAACAATACTTTTCACAGACGATGTCAATAACCGATACACGTCTTATATTTCTGTCAGTTTTACAGCCGGAGGAGATCACATCCGCAGCCAGCGCACATTGTTGTCCGGACAGCTCCTTCTTTATCGAAGCTGATTGTATTCTCATATCTTTTATCGGATAATAGATGGAGTGCGAAAAAAGAAAGCAGGAGAATAGCAGTGAATAAAATCAAGGATCCAAACAAAAAAGACAGTCCGCTGATCTTTTATATCTTCTATTTCGTGGTGTTCTTCGGAAACGCCATTCAGGGCTCATTCCTCACCTTATATCTGACAAATGCCGGGCTTCCTCAGTCCACCGTCGGCCTTCTCAACGGAATCACACAGTGTCTGTCGCTCATCGTACTTCCGCTGGTCGGTCGGCTTGCCGACAAAGCTCCGACCAAGAACAAGGTCCTTTGCATCGAGCTTGTGATCGCCATAGTTACTCTTATTCTTTTCAGCATGGCAAAAAACATAATCGCGATCTGTATCTTCCGTGTCGCGTATTCCCTGTTCTTCATGCCGATCGCAAGTGTTTACCAGACCATCACCATGGAATATGCAAACAAGAACGGCTGGGACTACGGTCCGATTAGAATGACCGGTACCATCGGGTTCTCACTGATGGCTCTGGCAGCCGGTCTCGGCATGAACAAGAACATCTCGATGATCTTTCCTTTCCTCATCGGAAGCTACGTCCTTACATTCATCCTCGCGCTCATGCTCCCGGAATCCAAGCGCGTTGAGAGACCTGTACAGGAAGACGGTTCCAAAGGAGGCAGCGACGCAGCAAGGGTATTCTCTATACTGAAGAACCGCAAGGTCCGCAATGTCATGATGATGTACTTTATGTACTCTTTTGCCACCTCCGTCAATAATATGTACTTCGGTCTTTATACACGCCAGCTTGGCGGCACCATGACTATGGTCGGCCTCGGCAGCATGATACTGGGCTTCTCGGAACTTCCATTCCATCTTGGTCCCGGGAAGAGATGGCTGAACAGGATCGGTCTCGAGCGCTCCATGCTCGTTGTGATCACTGCCGGAATAATACGCTGGGCTATCTGCGCCACCACAAAGAACCCGTGGGTCATGGTATTCACCATGGGACTCAACGGAATAATGCTGGTCCCCGTTACCATCGGTCTTGTCCAGTTCCTTTATGACAATGCTCCGGACGATCTGAAGGTGACTGCCCAGACTTCCCTTCACTCATCCATCTCAGTTGCTGCGATGCTTGCAGCCGATTTCGGTGGCAGTCTCATGCATACCATTCTGGAGCGTGCAGGACTCGATCCCATCAAGTACCAGTACATGTTCCTGGTACCGATCTTCATCATCGTTCTTATCATCGGATACACTTCCATGAAAAAAGGAGACGGAGAAGAGACTACAGCCTGATTTTACCGAATCCTTC
>CACYBC010000063.1 GCA_902772615.1 uncultured Ruminococcus sp. | reverse complement strand
CGGGAAGTCACACAGGTGGATGCTCTCCGGAGCGGAACTGTCCACGCGGCGCACGATATTCTGGTAGATCTCCTCGGTCATGAAGGGGATCATCGGCGCAGCCAGCTTGGACAGGGTCACCAGAGCGGTCCAAAGGGTGAGGTACGCGTTGATCTTGTTCTGTGTCATCTCCGCTTCCCAGAAACGCTCTCTGGAGCGGCGGACGTACCAGTTGGAAAGCTCATCTGTGAAGTCCTGCAGGGCCCTGGCCGCTTCGGGGATCTTATATCCGCCGAGGTCCGCGTCAACTTCCTTGATCAGGGAGTTGAGGCGGGAAAGCAGCCACCTGTCCATGGAGTTCAGAGAAGAGGGATCAAGGGTGTACTTTGTAGGATCAAAGCTGTCTATATCGGCATACAGCACATAGAACGCATAGGTGTTCCAGAAGGTGCCGAGGAATTTCCTCTGTCCCTCTATAACGGCCTCCTTATAGAAGCGGTTCGGCAGCCACGGGGCACTGTTCTCGTAGAAGTACCAGCGTATGCTGTCTGCGCCGTACGCATCAAGAGCCTCGAACGGGTCCACGGCGTTGCCCTTGGATTTGCTCATCTTCTCGCCGTTCTCGTCAAGAACGAGCCCGAGCACGATGACGTTCTTATAAGGGGCCTTGTTGAAGATAAGCGTGGAGATGGCGAGCAGAGAGTAGAACCAGCCTCTTGTCTGGTCTACCGCTTCGGAGATGAAGTCTGCCGGGAAGGTGGACTCGAAAGTCTCCTTGTTCTCAAAAGGATAGTGGTACTGAGCGAAGGGCATGGCGCCGGAGTCGTACCAACAGTCGATGACCTCCTCCACGCGGTGCATGGGCTTTCCGCAGACGGGACACTTTATGGTGACATCGTCCACATAGGGGCGATGCAGTTCAATGTCATCCGGGCAGTTGTCCGACATGCTCTTGAGCTCTTCTATCGATCCTATGCAGTGCTTGTGTCCGCACTCGCATTCCCATATCGGAAGAGGTGTGCCCCAGTATCTGTTGCGGGAGATTGCCCAGTCCTGAATGTTCTCAAGCCAGTTTCCGAAACGCTTCTCGCCGATGGTCGCGGGGATCCAGTTTATAGTGGCGTTGTTCCGCAGGAGGTCATCCCTCACTTCTGTCATCTTTATGTACCAGGATTCCCTGGCATAGTAGATGAGAGGGGTGCCGCAGCGCCAGCAGTGAGGATAACTGTGGGTGAATTTGGGTGCGGAGAAAAGAAGCTGCCTGTCTTCCAGATCCTGCAGGATAAGGGGATCAGCCTGCTTCACAAAGGTGCCGGCCCAGGGTGTGGGCTCGGTCATATCGCCCTTGGAGTCAACATACTGCAGGAAGGGGAGGTCATATTTGAGACCTACCTGGTAGTCGTCTTCGCCGAAAGCAGGAGCGATGTGCACGATGCCGGTGCCCTCGCCCAGCGTTACGTAATCGGCGAGCGTCACGAAATGTCCCTTGCGGTCGACTTTCTGGAATGAGTACAGAGGTTCATATTCCCTGCGCTCCAGATCCCTGCCCTTTACGCGCTCCAGAACGGTCCAGCCTTCTTTCAGGACGCTTTCCAGCTGACCTTCTGCAAGCCAGTAGGTGTATCCGTCAGCTGCCTTGACCTTTACATAGTCCAGTTCAGGATGAACGCAGAGCGCCACGTTGCTGGGAAGTGTCCAGGGGGTGGTGGTCCATGCGAGGAAATATGCGTCATCATCCTTGCATTTGAAGCGGACAACAGCTGAGCGTTCCGTAACGTCCTTGTAGCCCTGGGCTACTTCATGTGACGCCAGAGGTGTCCCGCAACGGGGGCAGTAGGGAACGATCCGGTAGCCCTTGTACAGAAGTCCTTTGTCCCAGATCTGCTTCAGTGACCACCAGATGCTCTCGATGTAGTCATTCTCATAGGTCACGTAGGGATGATCCATGTCAGCCCAGAACCCGACGGTGGAGGAAAAGTCTTCCCACATCCCCTTGTATTTCCAGACGCTCTCCTTGCATTTGTCAATGAAGGGGGCGATGCCGTATTTCTCGATGTTTTCCTTGCCTTCGAAACCGAGAAGCTTTTCCACCTCAAGTTCAACCGGGAGGCCGTGAGTGTCCCAGCCTGCCTTGCGGGGGACTCTTTCGCCCTTCATCGTGTGATAGCGGGGGATCATATCCTTTATGACCCTGGTGAGAACGTGGCCTATGTGAGGCTTCCCGTTGGCTGTGGGAGGCCCGTCATAGAACATGTATATCGGGCTGTCCTTGCGGTCCTCGATGCTCTTCTCGAAGATCCGGTTGTCTTTCCAAAACTTCTCGATCTTCTTTTCCTGCTGGACGAAGTTGCGGTTGGCATTTACCTTTTCGTACATATCTTCCTCCTGTAAATAAAAAACCCTCGCCCTAAAGGACGAAGGTCTAAACTTCGTTATACCACCTCAGGCATACAATCATATGCTGTCCCTATAACGGGAGACACCCGCTGATATCTACCGGCTCGCGCTTTGGTATCAGGGCTCGGAAGTGATCTTCACACGCGTCCTATTCGCTGCGGGCTCACACCCTCCCCGCATCGCTTGGCCTTTCAAACGCGGCTAATGTCTTCCTCACTGCCTTTTGCACATTTATTCTACTTTAAATAGTGCAAAAGTCAAGCAGATAAAGGCTTCGGAAAGCCGGGGATGTGCTTTGGACAAAACGTCAGTATCATGATCCCATTTCCGGAGAGAATAAATGGTATAATCATTTCAGGACACGATCGTCAAGCAAACAGTTTCGGAAACAGTTTTAATACGTACAGAGGGACAATCGGGATGTACACAAAAGTGCGGGAT
The DNA here is from genome assembly GCA_902772615.1 of uncultured Ruminococcus sp. GTDB lineage: Bacteria > Bacillota > Clostridia > Oscillospirales > Ruminococcaceae > RUG11783. Next base: position 12,579 of record CACYBC010000063.1, on the reverse strand, counting down.
CTTCTTGCCATGGGAAAAGAAAACAATGCATGCATACTGGCTTTCGACTGCGCTGACGTCAATATGATCAGATCAGTCTGTATGGGAGCTGAAAAAGCGAAGAAACCTGTCATCATCATGCTCCATCCTTCTCCCATATATAAGAGCATTCTCCCGTTCGGGGTATTCGCACAGACCACGAAATACTTTGCTGACAGGGTCAGCGTGCCCGTCGGGCTCCATCTGGACCACTGCGGAGATTTCGACGAGATCCTTACCGCAATACATGAAGGATTCGATTCCGTCATGGCTGACGGATCGCTTCTCCCGCTGGATGAGAATATCGCGTTCACGAAGAAGGTCGTTGAAGTCGCAAGGAATTTCGGCGTTGACGTTGAGGGAGAACTCGGACACGTAGGAATTGCAATGGAGTCGGATGACTTTTCCAAAAAGGAGTTCTTCACCAAGCCTGATGAAGTGACCAGGTTCACCGAGGAGACAGGAGTCACATCTCTGGCCGTATCCTTCGGAAGTGCACACGGTCTGTACAAGTTCCCGCCAAAGCTCGACATAGATCATCTCATCGAGCTGAGGAATGCGACAGGAACGCCTCTTGTACTGCACGGAGGAACGGGCATAGGTGACGATCAGCTCAAAGCCGCATTTGCCAACGGCATCAACAAGATCAACATAGGAACAGAGTTCTACATGCTGAACACTCGCCTCAACAAGGAATTCTATGCGGATGACACCCAGGCTCCGTACACGTTCCCGGCATATATCCAGCCGGTGCTCGCCGACTACATAGCAAAAAGACTGGAGCTATGTACGATCGAGCTCTGAACTTAATATCAGCAGCAATTCAAAAACCCCATTCCCGGGCTTGTCCGGGAATGGGGTTTTATCTTTTCAGCGGATTAGGCCGTCTCGCTTCTTGTCAGGGCACGGGAGACTCTGACGGCCACCAGATGTGAAAGGATAAGTTTGCAGATGTCGGGGACGATATAGGGCACTACACAGATCATCAGCGCCTGAATAAAAGAATAGCTGTTTCCGCGGGATGACATGACAAAAACGAACCAGGCCGTTCCGAAGGCATAGCAGATCGCCAGTCCTAGGAACAGAATGATGTTCTCAGCCGATGCGGACCTCATATGAGAAGCCAGCGCCATGTAAATGATCCCGCAGAACAGGAAGCCGATGATGTAGCCTCCGGTCGGACCCAGAAGGATGCCGAGACCTGACGAGAAACCCGCGAAGACAGGAGCGCCTATCGCCCCCAGAAGAATGTAGATAAGTATGCTGAGAGTTCCGTACTTGCCTTTCAGAAGTCTCAGTGCCAGAAAGACACCGAAAGTCTGCATCGTGAACGGAATCTCGATAGGAATGGATATCCATGCACAAACTGCTATCAGCACAGCCATAAGGGCAGTCCTGATTATATTGGAAGTCCTGTTTTCTGTCAGCATTTTTCTCTCCGGTCGTTTTTGTTCTGAAGGATACGATGCCGGTTAGGACCGTACCCGAAGAGACATTGTACATTCATTTTGTCTGTAATACAAGGTGATGGAGACATATCAAAGAATAGACACAAGCTGCAGAAGATGTCTCTTTTCGACGAGGAGGATCCCCGCTATATTGCGGCGTGGCGCGGCGCACTGGAAAAACTGCTGAAGACAGGTGCTGTTTTTGAGATAAACACAGGAGCTATGTCCCGCGGATACCGCACATCGCCATATCCTGCACCTGCGATACTGGATGAGATAAAGAAGGGCGGAGGCAGCCTCATACTGTCCAGCGACAGTCACTCGCCGCAGACGCTTCTTTATGGATTTGAACGTTATGAAGATATGCTCTGAATCAGACCGGCCGTAAACAGGTCCCCTTCCCTGAAAGAGGGAAAGGGGACTTTCTGTTTGTATCGTTTATGATCTGCTGGAACGCTGGAGAGCTCATTCTTTCATCTCAGGATAGCGCCCGGAGCGTTTCAGGTACTCCAAGCCCATCTCATCCAGTCTGGTCAGACCGTCATGTCCCTTAGGTCCTTCGGCTGAGAACTCCATCCAGCCGTAATTGTCGCGGCTCTCGGGCCAGTAGGGCAGCTGGTTGCCGTTGGAATCGGTACCGTTGGGGTCGCCCGTGGCGATGAAGTTTGCCCAGTAGGAGCTCATCTGTTCTGCAAGTTCAAAGTCGATCGGCTCCCACGGCCGCGACGCGGGAATGCCATCTCTGAGCGATGCGAATACATACCACAGTTCTGCGGAATGCCATGCGAGCTGCAGATCTGTGTCGCGTACGGTGCCGCGCTCTTCAGGCCGGCAGGGCGGGAAACGGCCGAAGTTGTAGGACCAGTTGCGGGTGTCCGGAGCGGTCTGGCAGCGGTAGGCTCCGAAATAGCGGTCCGCCATGGTCAGTCCCAGACCGGTGCCGCAGTTCTGGCTTGCAAGGACACGGCTCTGGAAGTCGGCATTCTCGTCGGTGACGGGGAAGAGGTTCTCAAAGTCGTATTTGTCGTACAGGTCGCCCAGTTTTTCTTTCATCACTTCATAGAACTCGGCTGCTGTCTCGAATTTCTTTGTGGGGCCGATGGCGAACTGGTTGCGGACCGTGCATTCTCCGATGTTCACTCCGTTGAGATAGTCCACATGGGTGCCGTATTCGTCCATGTTTTCGGCGCCGGAGACATGGGCGACGTATACTCCGTCGCATACCATCGATCCGGGCACGCCTCCGAATCCGAACCCGAAGGGTGTGCCGTCCTTCTGCTTGAAGAATTTGAACGCGGGGACTCTGCGAAGTTCTTCGGGAGTGATGTCGGGATCCAGGCCGACCTTCCTGAGGTACTCGATGTTGTTGGCATATGCCCTCTCAAGAGTCTGATAGTCGCCGCGGACCCAGGCAAGGCCTGACTCGTTGATGCAGCGCTTTATCATTCCCTGAGTCTTCGGGGACGTAGCGAGAGCGGTGGACTTTCCCGTGCCGCCGGACTGTCCGCCGACGGTGATGTTGTCCGGGTCTCCGCCGAAGTTCGTGATGTTCTCACGGACCCACTCAAGCGCTTTGATCTCGTCCATCAGTCCGTAGTTGCCGCTGATGCCGCCCTGCTCCGCAGAGAGCTGCGGCAGCGCGAGATAACCGAAAACATTGAGGCGCTGCGCCACGCTGACGACCACGATGCCTTTGCGCGCGAGTTCAGACGGATCGAACTCGATCTCGGTATAATAGCCGCCTGAAAGACCGCCGCCGTGGAACCACATGTAGACGGGGCGCCGTTCGGTGTCGTCCGCCGCAGCGGTGGTGATGGAAAGATAGAGGCAGTCCTCGCTCATGGGAGGGGTGCCTACATAATAGAAGTCACTGAGCCAGGGCTCTCTTGTCAGTCCCTCGCCGGTCTCCTGGACCGGACGCGGACCGCCCAGAGAGGCGTCCAGTTCGCCGACCCACGGTTCCGGGTCCACAGGGGGGCGGAAGCGCAGTTCGCCGACCGGAGGAGCAGCATAGGGTACTGATCTGAATGTCGTGATGCCGGAGTATTTGCCGGAAAGCTCGATACCGCGCACGACGCCGAATTTAGTCTGTGCCTTTTTGATCATCTGGGATCCTCCTCTCATCTTTTTGCTGATAATTAATTATACTGCCCGGAGAAGGACATGTGAATTTCAAAAAAGGCACAGCGCTGCTGAGGAAGGCCATATCGCATAACAGATGAGGACAAGATCTCCGGATTCCTCTGATATATCCGGCCGGATACCGGACTGATATAATGGAAACAGAAAGAAAAAATATGAGTGCCGGATCTTAATGTCAGGCGCTCACCGCCTTGATCTGCAGAGGACAGGACAAATGACGAACGAGAGATTTCTGGAACTCGTAAAAGAGAGCTTTGAAGCTCTGGAGAACAACAGTGTGACGCTTTCCGGCGAGGACGTTACGCTGCAGGTGCTGGATGCGCCGTTGACCGGCTTCGCCGCGGCTGACGATCCGCTGTTCGTGCAGTACTCGGAACCGGAAGCGATTGGACCGGAATTCAGGGCACCTGCAGTATTCATGCAGGAAGCCAGAAGCGTTGTCGGTTTCTTCTTCCCGTTCACGGAAGAAGTGAGAAGCAGGGTCAGGAGAGAAACAGAGCTTGCGTCACCTACCTGGAAGGCGGCATACGGCTGCAATTTCGCTGTCGTGGACATGTTTCTGGACGGACTGGTCTCCCGGCTTGAAGAGGAGGGTGTCAGGGTAGTACAGCCCAACAGAGCCCCGGACTTCGAGAGGAAGGCCGTACCGACGGCAGACGGAGAGGATGTGCACTTCTCGGTCTCCTGGTCCAACCGCCATGCGATGTATGCCGCGGGGCTGGGTACCTTCGGGATGCACCGGCATCTGATCACGGAAAAAGGATGCTGCGGAACGACGGCTTCCTTCATCACTGACGCGGAACTGACCCCGACACGGAGAGAATATACAGACATATATGAATGGTGTATCCGCTGCGGAAAATGTTCGGATCGTTGCCCGGGATCAGCTATTCCGAAAAACGGTCTGAGGAACCTTAAGAAATGCTCGGCGCACGGAGGAGCGGTCCGCGAGCAGTTCGGCGGTTTCTGCGGCAAGTGTCTCACGGGTGTTCCGTGTGAGGACAAAGCTCCGGCAAGACCGGAATAAAGAAGAAAAAACAGAAGCGGGAGCAATCAGCTCCCGCTTCTTTGATAATGTGCGCTTAAAAGATCCGGGCGATCCGAAGATCACTCTGTATAGACGATCTCTCCGGTCTCCTTGTCGCGGCGATAATGCTTCAGGAAGTTGTATGCGATATCGCCATAACCGGGCCAGAGCGAGTGCATCAGGTATTCCGTGACGTTCAGTCCGATCATCGGAACACCATTCCCGTTTTTAATGAGCCATTCTGCGTTGCGCCATTCACCGTTGACCGTCGTGATGTTGAGGGAATCGAAGGGACGGCCGATAACGGGATACTTAACATAGTCAAATTCATCAACGGGGTCGATCTCGTTGAACTTGCAGTAAGTCTGCAGGAAGTCGCGGCCGCCTTCATTGAGGTGATTGTTCTCGGAATCCCAGGCTGCGAAGTCGAATGTGGAGGAGATGAGCATGGCCGGCAGGTCTATGTTCTTATAGAGTTCTTCCGCGGTATCAGGCAGGTCGCGCAGAGGCATGGCCATCGGGGCAGCTGCCGCGAAGAGTTCCGGATGATGCGAGATGCAGTGATAGGTGGCCCAGCCTCCCATCGAATATCCGGTCACCCAGACGCGCTCCGGGTCGAGGGCGGGATATTTGTCGAGGATGTATTTCGTGAATCTGGGCAGGAGCTCACCGCCGATAAGGGTGAGGCCGCTGTGCATCGCCGCTGCGATGGCGAAATTCTGTTCGCCGGCAGTCAGAAGGATACCGGTCTCGTCGAGGAACATCAGGACGTCGTCTCCGCCTCCGTGGTTCGCGAGCAGCAGGGGAACGCTGTGTTCCGGAGCGGTATTGTTGAGAACTTCCTGCGGAAGGACCTCATACCAGGTGTCGAGATAATCGCCGGCTTCGGACATCAGTCCGCCGGGGCTCTTCATATCGCTGAAAGTCTCGGAGTCCTTGATGAAGGTCACCTGAAGATCTCCGATGACAGTCCTGTTGTTGAAGATCGGGTTGCGGCGTGAGAGAGCAAAGCGTGTGATCTCCGGAGCAGTGACGTAACCCTGATAGCATCCTGTCACGCGCGGCTCAAGATACTTCGTCTGGACGTTAGCCGAGCGCTGTACGAAGATGAACATGCTGCGGAAAGCCTTCTCGATCCAGCAGCTGACATCCCCGTCCTTGTCCTCCGCGGTGCGTACCTCGCGGAACGGGAGAGACTGGTCATAGAAACGGGAGACGCCGTCGCAGAGCGCATAGGCGTTTGCGCCGTTCGCTTCACGGAACTTGCGGATCTCTGTAGTCGTGCCGTTGACTATGAATGCCGGCACGCACAGCGTGACTGCAACTTCCTCCGACATCTCGCCGCCGTAGGTGAAGTATCCGGCAACGCGGCCGATCAGCTCTTCACGGGAGCCGGCTACGAAGTTGTTCATGAAGGTGGCGGCTTCGTCTACGCCGAACATATAGGTCTTGCCGTAACCGCCGCAGTACTCGCTCTCTGCGGGAACGCAGCGTTCGCCGTCTATCTCGATGAAAGCTTTCTGGCTCAGCAGCGCGTTGTAGAGAGTATAGCTGTACTGAAGGTCGTCTTCGGTATATCCGGAAGGATCCTTGGGCATCTGAAGGATTATGGTTCCTATGGCTTCATCGATCAGCTTTATCAGACCGAGCTTCTCAAGGTAGGCCTTTCCTTCCTCTTTCGTTTCCAGCCTGCACGGAGCGAAAACGATGAACGTTGTGTTGTTCCTGGCGCCGGTCTCTGCGCCGTAGATGTTGGGTGAGCGGTAAAAATAAGCGATATCATTCGGGAAATCTTCCAGAGCGGGGTTGAGGATCTGTTTGAAACGCGCGGCTCCGGAAAGCTTTGAAGTGACACCGGGGGCATTCGCGCGGACTTCTTCGAGGGTCTCGAAAGTAGCGGGATTGTCCTGCCGGTTCCAGTAATTCAGCATGATTGTTCCTCCTTGTTTTCAGTAATGATTATTACATCTAAAGATAGTATAATCCGCAAATTAATGATTTGGCAGAAGGCGGAAGCGTTTTGGTGATATTCACGGAAAGGTATGGCAAATTGCCACATGCGCTGATACGGAGCTGTCCTGCAGCGCCGGAAAAAGAGGCCCTCCGTAACAGCCGGATGCCGTTACGGAGGGCTTGGTAAACTGTGATCGATCATACCGCTGCTCTGAAAGCGGGGAGGATATCAGCCGCAGACGCTTTCGAGCGCTTTGAGGGACCAGTCGGGGTCGCTGAGAAGAGCGCGGCCGACACCTATAAGATCGGCTGCGCCTTCTTCCAGAAGACTTTCGAGCTGTTCTCCCGTGGTGACGCCTCCGGTGAGAACGACGGGGACTGTGACGGCACGCCGCGCGGCGATGCTCATGTCCTTGAAGTAGCCGGGTTCCGTGTTTCCTGGTCTCATGAAACCGTTGAGGCCGCCTGAGATGTCTATCAGGTCGGCACCGGCCTGTTCAAAGATCCTGACAGCCACAGGGATCTCCTCTATGGTGCTTCCTCCGTCCATGAAATCACATGCCCCGAACCTGATCGCTACGGGATAGTCATTCCCCACAGCTTCACGGACAGCGCGGATGACTTCGCAGTGGAGCCTCGTGCGGCCTTCCAGGGTACTGCCGGAATAAGGATCGGTCCGGTCATTGGTCAGAGGGGAATAGAACTGATTGAGAAGATAGCCGTGAGCGCTGTGTATCTGGACACCGTCAAAGCCCGCAGCTTTTGCGCGCTGTGCGGCGGCAGCAAACCCTTCTGTCACCCGGCTGAAGTCTTCGCTGTCCATGGCCCTCGGATGATACTGCGGCCAGACGGTGTTCTCGCTCGGGGCGATGGCCGGAAGACCTGAGTCTTTCGCTTTGGCGCCTGCATGGCTCAGCTGCGCGAATACCGCGGCGCCTTCGCAGTGAACTGCTTCAGTGAGGACCCTGTATGCTTCGATGAGACGGTCGTCTCCCATGGACAGCTGTTTTGCATGCGCCATTCCTTCCGGCAGGATCCATTCGTGTTCAACTATGACCAGCCCTGTGCCGCGGGCCCGCTGTCTGTAGTGCTCCGCCATGTTCTCGTCCGGCGCGCCGTCAACGGCGCCGGCGGTGTCACAAGGGGCCTTGACTATGCGGTTCCTTAAGGTAAGGGTATTTATCGTTACAGGTTCTTTGATAAGCATGTCATATCCTTTCTGCAGATGAGAGAGCGGGTACGCTGCCCAGCTCTGTATAGATCATCCCGTGCTTTCCTCTGTCCGATCTGAACAGGGAGAAACTGTCGACAGTCATTACAGCGGGGTCAGGGCGAGGAAGCAAGGAGAGGTCCGCCGGGACGGAAGACCTTCTGGCCAGTGTGATATGCGGACGGAACTTTTTTCTGTCAAACGGGATACCAGAGCCTGCGAGTGCCTTTCTGACATCTCCGGCAAGTTTTTCCAGAGATTCGTTCTTTCCGACGCCTGCCCAGAGCGTATCGGAGAAAGAACCGGTGCTGCAAAAGCACAGATCGAACGGCATGAAGGATACCGAACCGACAGTGTCCAGCACTTTGTCCGGATCTGCATATTCACCGATGAAAGCCAGGGTCAGGTGGAGGTTCCCGATCGGAGACCAGCTGCCTGTGATACCTGATGTCTTCAGCGTTTCCTGAAAGTCTCCGAGGTGAGCTTTGATCTCGCTGCTCAGGGGAATGGCAATGAACAGACGCATCAGTTATCAGTGCCTCCCATCCTGTCGGCGATGAGTGAAGTGACCGCATGGCCGAGGAGATCTTCTGCTCTTCTGCCGGGATCCACCCAGGCGTCAACAAGAGATCCGGGAAGGATAAGGGGCATCCTGTCATGTATATGCCTGACAGACTCGGAAGGTTCTCTGGTGAGCACAGTGAAGACGGGAAGACCGTCTTCTATCCTGTACAGCCCGCACAGCCACGTGACCGGTTCGCCGGCCGGGTGGATGGAGAATCTGTCACCTGTACGTGTCTTTCCTCCGGGATCCGTAATATGCTCCCATTCGATATAGGATCTGGCCGGGATCGCGCACCTGTGCTGTCTCCAGGCATCGCGGAAGGTGGGCTTTGCAGCAGCAGTTTCAGTCCTGGCATTAACTACAAGGGACAGCCCCGGGACGCGGAAGCCCCATCTCATCGGGAAGACTGTCCTTGCGCCGTTCCTGTCCGGCGCGATCACGGGCACGACATTGGTCGGGCGCGCTTCTCCCGAGGTCAGGACAGACGCGCCGATATCCTGAAATCTTTTGACGAGAGCAGACTGCATCATCTGCTGCACGAAGTCGTCCCGTTCGACAGGTTGGGAGTACATTATGAATCTGACGCACATGTTCCGTCTCCGTTGGCAATCAATCGTTCTTATATCTTCATTATATAATAACCCACAACACCGGGAGAGCCCCGCTGCCGGCATATAGCCTCCGCGCGTGAAATAGAGCCTGCGAGGACAAACAGGTTTCCGTAAGCAATATGCTAAAATAAGAAAAAAGACATTTATCGACAGGAAGGAACGTCATGAAAAAATGTGTCGTGGTCTCGGATTCCTTTAAGGGGACACTGTCCAGTCTGCAGATATGCAGTATATGCAGCAGGCGCATACGCGCGGTTTTTCCTGACTGTGACATCATAACTCTGCCCGTAGCGGACGGAGGCGAAGGGACAGTGGACTGCTTTGTCAGTGCTCTCGGAGCTGAACCGGTACACACGGAAGTGACTGACGCACTCGGCGAAAAGACGGATGCTGTATATGCCGTGCTCGCAGACACGGCATTCATAGAGATGGCGGCCGCTGCGGGGCTGCCGTCTGTGGGAGACAGAAAGGACCCGGGTATCACTACCACTTACGGCGTGGGCGAACTGATCAGGGATGCTGTATCCAGAGGATGCAGAAAGATCCTGCTGGGCCTGGGAGGCAGTGCCACGAATGATGCGGGCTGCGGATGTGCCGCTGCGCTGGGGACCGTCTTCCGCGACCGTACTGGAAGAGATTTCGTCCCCGTGGGAGATACTCTGTCTCTTGTCGCGGAGTATGATACTTCAGGCACGGAGGAACTGCTTCGCGGGATATCTGTGACCGCCATATGTGATGTAAGGAATCCTCTCTTCGGCCACACGGGAGCAGCTTTTGTGTTTGCTCCGCAGAAAGGAGCTGACGAGAGGGAAGTCATCAGGCTCGATGAAGGACTGCGCCATATCGGAGAACTGATGAAGAAGAGAGAGAGGACGGACATTGCCTCTGTTCCCGGCGCCGGAGCCGCGGGAGGGTTCGGAGCCGGAGTCATTACTTTCCTGGGAGGAGAACTCAAACCGGGCATCGAGGCTGTTCTGGATGTGCTGGATTTCGACCGTATCGCGGCAGATGCCGATCTGGTCATCACGGGAGAGGGAAAACTGGACAGCCAGAGCTTCCAGGGGAAGGTCATAGACGGAGTGTCAAAAAGGACCGGGAAGCTGGGCGTACCTCTGATCGCAATAGTGGGAATGGACGACGGGACGGCGGGAGATCCTGGGGAGCGAGGGATCAGCGCGGTCTTCACGACGAACCGCGCATCGCTTCCCTTTGAACAGCTGAAGTCACGGGCTGCGGAGGATTATGCCGTGACCCTGGACAATATACTCAGAATCATAAAGTTATCGGAGAAAACAGGAGGATGATCATGAAAAAGAGCAGGAGCCTTGCGGCCCTTATACTGCTCCTCGTTCTAGCGCTCGGCTGCATGTTCGCTGCTGACAGAGTGCAGAGAGGAGGCTCCGGGGAAGTCCCCTCTATAGATATAAGCGAGGGGACCATAGACACGTCTCTCGGGCACATAGCATATAAACTGTATGTCCCGGGGAATGCAACGGGATCAGCTAAAGCGCCGGCGGTCCTGCTGCTGCACGGTTATCAGAATGACCACGAGACCTGCAGTGCCTTTTCCATAGAGCTGGCAAGGAGAGGCGTGGTAGTGATGGCTATCGACGAGTATGGCCACGGGAGCACCGATATCGGCCTGCTCAGACGCGGTTATGTCAATCAGAAGGTAACAGTGAACTACGGGGAAGACAGCGAAGAGGACGGCACTTTCAGGAAGAACGTCGGCGGAGCGGAGAGATACCGCCTGATGATGAACTTCTCCAATCTGTCCTTCTTTGACGATAAGTACACCAGAGATGATGCGGGGAACACCATCTCCGACAGTTCCTGCGGAGGCATAGATGCTTACAGATATCTGGCGGAACTGCCTTTTGTTGACAGCTCCAGGATGGGCCTAAGCGGGCATTCTATGGGAACATGGTCTTCGTGGACCGTCGCTGCGGCATACAGCGGAACGGATATAGAGCCCAGAGCAACGGTCCTTCAGTGCGGGGAGCTGTTCAGAAAGAGCGCATATGACTCGGAAAAGATCCATTTCAACAATGCCCTGCTGCTCCAGGCGAAGTACGATGAGTTCAGCTATTTCCGCGATTATGAACGCAACGTCACGGACGAACTTCTGTCCACAGATCTCCGCAGGGAATTCCTGGGGATCAGCGGGAACGGGGAATGGAACAGGACCTACGGTTCTTTCTCTGACGGTACGGCCAGAAGGATGGAACTTCTTATGACTAACCACCGTCTTACGACACACAACTCGAGGGGCATAGCGGTCGCCATGGACTGGTTCGCATCGGCCCTGGGGATCGACTCCAGCCTGGCAGGCACAGACCAGATATATATGGCTAAGGAACTTCTGGTCCTGACTGCGCTGCTGTTCACGGTATTCTCTGTCATCCCGGCTGCGGATCTGCTGCTGGGCAGCATTTTCAGCGGCGTCGTTCAGCCGCTGCCGTCCAAAGAGAGCATGATCACCGGAAAGAAGTGGAAAACAGGAGTCATCGTAGGGATACTGATCACGGGGCTCACCTATCCGTTCATGACTCAGCTGGGTCACGGCCTGCTTCCTGTTCCGGAAAAACTGTTCCGCATGACTATCGGCAACGGATTCCTGTCATGGTACGGACTGCTTATAATCATCTTCGTCATCATGACAGCGGTCAGACTCAGAAAGCAGAAAAAAGCCGGTGATTCTGGCCGTTACCGCGATCTTGGGCTGGCGGAGGCCGCTCAGCCTGACCGCTTCAGCTGGAGGCTTCTTGGGAGAAGTCTGCTGCTGTCTGCGGTGCTGTTCTTGATGGTTTATGCAGTGACCTGGATCTGTGAGATCCTCTTCGGACTGGACCTCAGGTTCATCTGGCCGTTCTTCCGAAGTTTCAGTTTCACGAGATTCATGCAGTTCTTGGTCTATCTGCCGGTATATGTGCTCTTCTTCACGGTGAGCACCAGCCGTTCTCTCGCTCTTATGAGGACCGAGTCTACATACACCGATGGAGGAAAAGGCTTTGCAAAGACCTGGCTGCGGACTGCGCTGCAGATGACAGGGGGAGTGCTTCTCATAACGCTGATAGAGTATGTGCCGTTTTTCTCAGGTATCGGGCCCGGAGCGGACGTGCTGTTCGGTTCGACCTTCGGAGGACCTTTCATGTCGCTGCTCATCGTCTTTGTGCCTCAGGTAGTCGTGTTCAGTCTGATCTGTACCTGGATGTACAGGAAGACGGGGAACGTGTTCACGGGTTCCTTCATATCAGCGTTTATGGCGTGCTGGATCGTGACCGGAGGCAGTTCGATCCTGTATTAACAGACAGTTATACAAAAGGCGGCCGGCATTATGCCGGCCGCCTTGCTGTTTCAGAGAGTATTATGCGAGAGCGGAATATACGATGTTCCTTATCCTGGGATGGACGTATTCTTCCATGTTGGGAGCTGCCTGATGGGCGTAGACTATGGTGATCTGCTTCTCGGGATCCATCAGCACCCATGATCCGAAGCCGCCGGTCCAGCCGAACTCACCTATGCTGGTGTTGCTTCCGGCTTCCGGATGCATCCTGGTCCTGACGGCAAGACCGTAGCCGTATCCCGCGTGATAGACGTTCTCG
>CACYBC010000062.1 GCA_902772615.1 uncultured Ruminococcus sp. | reverse complement strand
TTCTTGGGATCACCGCCGAAGTTTGCGATGTTGCGCTCGACCCACTCGATACCTGCGAGCTGGTCCAGCATGCCGAAGTTCGTCGGATGCTCCGGATCTTCCGCCGTCAGTTCCGGATGGCAGAGGAATCCGAATACGTTTACACGGTATGCAACGGATACCAGGATGACTCCGCGGTGAGCGATGCGCTCGCCGTCAAACTCCATCTCCCAGGCATAGCCTTCCCTGAATCCGCCGCCGAAGAACCATACCATTACGGGCAGCCTCTCATCAGCGGATTTCGCGGGCGTCCAGATATTCAGTCTGAGTCCGTCTTCATTCATGGGGACTTCCGGGTCCACATGCCACTCTTTTGAATAGAATGCATCGGGATTCTTTCCGGGAACTGCCTGCATCGTGATCGGTCCGAATTCATAGCACTCCCTGACACCTTCCCAGCTCTTGGGAGGCTGCGGCGCGCGCCAGCGGTTCTCACCGCAGGTCGGTGCTGCAAACGGGATACCCTTGAAAACAGTGATCCTTGCATCGGTTCCGGGGAAGCCCTTGACCATTCCGCTTTCAGTCTTTGTTACTCTGAGCATTGTTTTACTCTCCGTATAATTCTTGAATTAATCAAATTACTATTTGTTTACTTCACAGAGGAACTTCCTCTTGGGAGTGTACTCTCCGTGGACCATATAGATCTCATCTCCGAAGAAGATATTGCACTTGTCATCCTTTGTGAAGGGATCCCAGTGCAGCATCGGGGTTCCGTCGGCGTCGTTGCCGTTGGGATCTCCGGTCTTGCAGAAATTGGTCCAGTAGTTGCACATCTTCCTGGCCAGATCGTAATAAGGTCCGTCGAAAGGTCTCCAGCACTTCATAAGGTTCTCTGTCATGAACCACAGATCACTGGAATGGAATGCACCTGCATCGTCTCCGGGGATCGTAGGTCCGAAGTTGTAGTAGTGAACATCTCTGCCCTGCTCCGCGAAGCACTCAAGAGCCAGATGTGTTCCGAGCTCGAATGTTCCGACTGTGCAGACCTTCCTGAGAGGTTCTCCCGACTCTTCCGACATCTTTCTGCAGATATCGAGATATTCATCTGCCTTGTCAGCGAAATTCTTCTTCGCCCACTCCACGATGGCATCTTCATCGTCAGAAGCCGGACCGTTCATGAACTCGTTGGTGGTATTGCCGATGAGGATAGGCATCTCGGGGATCCTGTTGGCCTTGATGGTGTCCGAGTAGCTCTCGACGAGATACTTGCCGTCGGAGATCGGTCCGAACATCATTCCGGACTCGAGACATTTCTGTTCGATCTCCCAGGCATCGAGTTCCCTCGCCTCAGCGATCGTGTTTACACCGAGTACTTCTTTGAGGAACTTTTCACCGTTCTTCTGAGCCATCTCGAAGTTGTATCCGCCGCCGAACATTGAGCCCGGATAACGGAATCCGCATCCTCCTGCGGACTGGATGATCGCCTTGTGGAAGGAACCCTTCGCCTTCGGGGAAGCGAGATGGTTCCAGACGCTGCCGCCGCCTGCGGACTGTCCGCCGATGGTGACGTTGTCGGGATCGCCGCCGAAGAACGCGATGTTATTCTTTACCCATTCAAGACCTGCTCTCTGGTCGAGCAGACCGAAGTTTGCGGGCTGTTCGGGATCTTCCGCCGTGAGTTCCGGATGGCAAAGGAATCCGAATACGTTTACTCGGTATGCTACTGTCACGAAGATGACGCCTCTGTGCGCGATGCGCTCACCGTCAAACTCCATCTCATGCGCATAGCCTTCCTTGTATGCTCCGCCGAAGAACCATACGAATACAGGGAGTTTTTCATCTGCGCTCTTCGCGGGAGTCCATATGTTCAGTCTCAATCCATCCTCACCCATCGGGACCTCAGGATCGACATGCCATTCCTTTGCGTAGAAGGCATTGGGATCTTTTCCCGGAACTGCCTGCATGGTAATGGGACCGAATTCATAACAGCGGCGTACGCCTTCCCAGTTCTCTACAGGCTGCGGGGCACGCCAGCGGTTTTTGCCGGATGTGTCCGCAGCATAAGGAATGCCCTTGTAAACTGTTATGCGGGCATCGCTTCCGGGATATCCTTCCACCAGTCCGTTCAGTGTTTTTGTACTTCTAAGCATTTTCTTATGCTCCTTTAACGCTCGGATGATCAGCAATTGTTCTTCTTGTAGGCCTCAAGATTTGCTTTTACGATAAACTCCGTGCATGCTGGAGTCTCTTCCGGCTGCATCTGGACCGTATCGAAGAACTGGATGCATCTGCGGTTGTCAGGCGTATATGCCTTCCATTCGGGCATCGGTGTTCCGTCGGCATCGAGTCCGTTGGGGTCACCGGTCTTTGCAAAGTTCGTCCAGTAGTTGCACATCTTCCTCGCCAGATCGAAGTGATGTCCGTCGAAGGGTCTCCAGCACTTCATCAGCGTCTCGAAGCAGAACCACAGATCGGAGCTGTGGAATGAACCTGCGTCGTCGCCGGGGATCTCAGGATCGAAGCAGTACAGTCTGATGGATCTGCCCTGCTCATTGAATACATCACCGACTATCCTTGCTGCGGTCTCGTTAAGATTGGCGCTGCCCGCTGTTCTGCGGTCTTTTCCTGCAGCAACTTCCTTCTCGACCAGAGCTCTGTACTCAGCTTCCTTGTCTCCGAATGTCGCGGCAAACTTGTCGAACGCCTCATCATCATCGCCTCTCGGTCCGAAGATGAACTCGTCACCGGTCCATCCAAGGAGGATAGGTACTCTGTGAAGCTGATCCTTCATCAGATATCCTTCGATCTCCTGAGTGAGGAACTTATCATCAACAACGGAATTGAATGTACCGCCGAATCCGACCTTAGCCCTGTACTCAAGTTCCTTGTCTCTTACGAATTCCGCGGGAAGAGCTCTGGCTTCCGCCAGTGTCTGCACACCGAGGAAATCCTTAAAGAACATCTCGCCCTTCTTCTCTGCTTCCGCAAGATTCTGATTGTGACGGAATGTGCTCTGAGGATACACGGACACAAGGCTTCCTCCGGCAGAGGACATGATGATCGCTTTCTGGAACAGACCGTCGGTAGTTTCAGAGCTCATCTGTGTGAATACGCTGACACCGCCGGAAGACTGTCCGAATATGGTGATGTTTTTGGGATCTCCGCCGAAATTGGCGATGTTGCGATTGACCCACTCTATGGCAGCTTTCTGATCTAGGAATCCGAAGTTGCAGGGATGCTCCGGATCTTCCGCAGTCAATTCAGGATGTGCAAGGAATCCGAAGACATTAAGCCTGTATGCCACTGTTACCAGTACGCAGCCGCGGTGAGCGATACGCTCTCCGTCAAACTCCATCTCGGTGCAGTTGCCTTCCTGAAGACCGCCGCCAAATATCCATACCATGACGGGAAGCTTCTCGTCGGCTGTCTTCGCGGGAGTCCAGATGTTAACCTGAAGGCTTCCTGCCTCCCCCATCGGAATATCGGGGTCTACGTTCCACTCTTTGGAATAAAACGCTTCCGGATCCTTTCCCGGAACAGCCTGCATGGTGATAGGTCCGAACTGATAGCATTCACGGACGCCTTCCCAGTTCTTTGCAGGCTGAGGAGCACGCCAGCGGTTCTCGCCGCACGGATCATCTGCGTAAGGGATCCCCTTAAACACTGTGATCCTAGCGTCGGTTCCGGGAAATCCTTTTACCATGCCGTTTTCTGTTTTTGTTACTCTTAGCATGAAATGACCTCCATATGTTTTTTTTGTTTTTGTTTGTAAACAATGCAGGCGCCTTTTCCGTAGCCGGAAAGGCGCGCTGCAGCAAGGCTGATTATTCGGCAGCAGCCTTCACGTTGAGATCCACGAGGAATTTCGCTCTCTCATCGTAGGAATCCGGATTGAATTCGACAGTATCGAAGAACCCGATATTGCACGGACGTGCTGCATCATATAACTTCCATTCAGGCATCGGCGTCCCGTCAGCATCATTGCCGTTGGGGTCTCCTGTCTTTGCGAAGTTGGTCCAGTAATTGCACATCTTTCTGGACAGATCGTAATGCTTGGCGGTAAACGGGCGCCAGCATTTCATAAGGGTCTCGAACTCAAACCAGAGATCGCTGGAGTGGAACGCGCCGGCATTATCTCCGGGCATCTCGGGCCCGAAGACATAGTAATAGATCGGGCGTCCCTGCTTTGCGAGTATATCAGCAAAGACCTGGGCTCCGACTTCGTTCTGGTTGACGCTGAGCGCATTGGACAGCGTGGTTCCCTCTTTTTCTGCTTTTCTGCGGCATATATCTATATACTCATCCGCATACTCTCCGAAGTTGGCTCTTACCCAGTCGATGGCTTTGTCTTCATCAGCCGGAGCCGGTCTTCCCTCTCCGTTCGTGTTTCCGATGATGATCGGCACATCTGCCACTTCGCCTTTCAGAACGGTATCGTCGACCTGTTCAGGCACATAGATACCGTCCACGACTCCGCGCCACATCTCACCGTTCGCCGTCATCTCCAGGAACTTGTCCTCGATGAATTCCGCGTCCAGTTTTCTTGCTTCTTCGATAGTTTCCACATTGAGATAATCTCTGAGGAATCTGACACCGTCTGCTTCAGCCTTCTCAAGGGTACGGTAGTGACGCATTGCCCTGTTGCTGGGATATGTCACTGCCACGCCTCCCGCCGATTCGACTATCGCTCTCTGGAAAGAGCCTCTCGCCTTCGGTGAGCAGAGGTGGGCCAGTGTGCTTCCGCCGCCTGCGGACTGTCCGAATATCGTGATATTGTCAGGGTCTCCGCCAAAATTAGCGATGTTTCTCTTTACCCAGTCGATGCCGGCTTTCTGATCCAGGAACCCGAAGTTTGCAAACGCATCAGGCTGATCTCTTGTCAGATCCGGGTGACACATAAAACCAAAGCAGTTGAGACGGTATGCGATAGACACGAGGATGACTCCTCTGTGAGCTATGCGTTCACCGTCGAACTCCATCTCCCATGCGTATCCTTCTCTGAGAGCTCCGCCGAAGATCCAGATCATTACCGGAAGCTTCTCATCGGTGCTTTTTGCCGGTGTCCAGATATTCAGTGCGAGGCTGTCCTCACCCATCGGGACCTCCGGGTCCACGTGCCATTCTTTTGAATAGAAGGCATTCTGATCAAGTCCGGGTGTTTTCTGCATCGTTATAGGCGCAAACTCGTAACAATCGCGGACGCCTTCCCAGTTCTTTGCAGGCTGAGGTGCGCGCCAGCGGTTCTCACCCGATGTATCATCTGCAAACGGTATGCCCTTGAAAACAGTTATCCTGGCATCAGTGCCGGGAAATCCGCGGACCATTCCGTTCTCTGTTTTTGTAACTCGAAGCATAATAAATCTCCTTATCAGGGAAAACTGACAAACAATCGGTCATTCTTCTACCGAGAAAACCATCTCATAGAGATATGTGTATTTCTTGCCCGGTTCAACAAGGATCTGCTTGATATCAGTATTCGCGGAGTTGGGCATTGCGTGAGGTTCTACACTGAAGCCGCCCCAATCCTCATAGATTGCACCGTTCTTTCCTTTGTTCATGAACGGGTGTCCCATATGGTTTCCTGTGTAGAGCATCATGCACGGTGTTGTTGAATTGAGTGTCATTGTGATGCCGGAAAGGTCGCCGGTGAGCACACAGCATGGCTTGTTCTCTCTGAGAACGAAGTTCACGTCGTAGCCGTGGTTTGCCTGGATCATAGGATCATCCGCATTGATACGTTCACCGATGGTATGGGGCTCTCTGAAATCGTAGGGAGTTCCTTCCACCGGCACGTTCTCTACCGGGATAGCCTGTTCATCATTGATGGTGTACTCGTCCGCATTGATCATAAGCTTATGGTTCAGGACATTACCGTTTCCCTGACCGTTAAGGTTGAATGCGCTGTGGTTAGTGAGGTTGCAGACAGATCCGGATTCGCTCCAGTACTCTGTCTCCTGTCTGAGGATGCTGTTCTCAAATGTGACCGTCATCTTCAGCGTAAGATCTCCGGGATACCCTTCTTCGCCGTCTTTGCTGACATATGTGAAAACAACGGAGTCTCCGACGATCTCGCCGTCCCAGTAGCGGTTCTGGAAACCACCTCTGCCGCCGTGGATATGCCCGCCGGCCCTGTCGTTCTTCTCCAGCTGGATCTCTTTCCCGTTAAAGACGAATTTTCCGTCACGGATACGGTTGGCGACACGTCCTACCGTTGCACCGGCAAGGCCTTTCATCTTGATCTTTGTCTCATAGTTCTCCATACCGCACATGACGTCTGTGAGTTCACCGTTCTTGTCTCTGATACAGAGTTCAAGAATGGCGCACCCTATATTCATAACAGCTGCAAGCTGACCTTTTTCATCTTCAAGTACATATCTGAAAACTTCTCTGCCATCGTCATAATTACCGATGACTTCCTTGGATACCTTCGTAGCCATTTGGCGCCCTCCAAATCTTTTCTTATTACACAGGCTACAGGGCAAAGACCCTGTAGCCTGTCGTGAGTATTATTATCTAATTCCGATACTTGGCATCAAAGGTCTCAGCTGAGAGCGCCGGCCTGAGCACGGCCGATCTCATCTTCATTGTACTCACCGTTCTCATCACGTTTGAATTCTGCGCAAAGCTCGCCTTCATACATGACAAGGATTCTGTCGCACATACCCATGAGCTCGTTCATTTCGGAAGATACCATGACGATGCTGATTCCCTGAGTCGTCAGATCGTTCATGATCTTGTAGATCTCCATCTTGGCGTTAACGTCGATTCCGCGGGTAGGCTCGTCAAGGATAAGAACATCAGGGTTCTTAGCCAGCCACTTCGCAAGAATGACTTTCTGCTGGTTACCACCGGAGAGGAATACCGCAAGCCTGTTAGGATCTTTGGGCTGAACAGTCAGCTTAGCCATATTCTCATCGATGAACTGCTGCTGCGCCTTCAGATCGACAATACCGTGCTTGCTGAACTTGTCGAAGTTCGGCAGGCTTATGTTCTGAGCGACAGTCATGCCAAGGACAAGTCCTTCAGCCTTTCTGTCTTCAGGAAGCATTGCAAGTCCTTTGTTGATCCAGTTGAAGGGGCTGGGGTCGGTCATCTGCTCACCGTGGAGATAGAACTCACCGGTCGCATAGGGGAACTCACCAAGAATCGCCTTCATAGTTTCAGTTCTTCCGGCACCAACAAGTCCGGAGAAGCCGAGGATCTCGCCTTTATGAAGCTGGAAGTTGATGTTTTTGAAAACTCCGGCAGGATGTGTGAGGTTCTTGACTTCGAACACCACTTCATCCGGATCGACTGTATCATAACGGTCGGGATAGTATGCTTCGAGCTTACGTCCGATCATCATTGATACGAGGTCATCTTTGTTGAGGTTGCCGTCATTGACGACGGTACCGGTCACCTTGCCGTCCTTCAGAGCTGTAACTCTGTCGGAAAGTTCAAGGACCTCGTCCAGTCTGTGAGAGATGTAGATGATACCGATTCCGCGCTCTCTCAGCTTCTTGATAACATCAAACAGGTTTCTTGTTTCGTTCTCAGTAAGAACAGCTGTCGGCTCGTCAAAAACCATGATCTTTGAGTCGTGGGACAGTGCCTTGCCGATCTCAACCATCTGCTGCTGTGAAGTTCTGTATGTCCACATCATAACAGATGAGTCAGGATTCCTGAATCCGATGTCTGTTAGTATCGCATTTGCCTTCTCATACATTGACTTGCGGTCGAGTACGAACTGGCCTTTGCCCTTCGTATCCTCACGTGCAAGATAAATGTTTTCAGCAACGGACAGGCCGGGAACAAGGTTGAATTCCTGATAAATAATACCGATTCCATCTTTAACGGATTCCAGAGGGTCATTGATGACGACCTTCTCACCATTGATGAAGATATCTCCTTCTTCAGGAATGTTAACACCGCCGAGGCACTTGATTAGAGTGCTCTTACCTGCGCCGTTCTCACCGATAAGGCAATGGATCTCACCGGCTTTGAGGTCAAAAGAGACATGATCCAGCGCCTGGACACCAGGGAACGCCTTGGACAGGTCTTTTACCTCGAGCAACATGTTATTATCC
>CACYBC010000061.1 GCA_902772615.1 uncultured Ruminococcus sp. | reverse complement strand
TCTAATGATCAAGACAAAGGTGGGAGGCATACAGCCGAGAACCACCGGGCTGGTACAAGCTCGTGACTTTAGTCATGAGTAGTTGACGCGGATCACCTCAGACAAGGCACAGAACTGACAGAGTTACAGCTCCGTATACCATCCATTTCCTGAAAGCGGGCTTACCGGTCAGAAGCGAATACATCCACAGGGCACATCCTGCGAAGCACAGACATACCAGCCAGGTGCTCTGGAGCCTCAGAGGAGTAAATCCGAAACAGCTGATGTAAAGGAGCAGCTTGGAGAAAGCGATGACTGCGAAAAGCATGCTCTCTGCAAGGAGCATGAGACAGGGAACAAGGAACAGGTGTGAGCTTCTTGTAGCATCGGAAGTCATCCTTGTAACGAACCAGAGAAGGGTGAAATTGACAGAGATCACCTTGCAGAGTTCAAAGAATCCTTCTCTTGCATACTGTGATACTATGAATCCCTCGGGGAGCGTACCTGTAAAGGCACCGAAGAGATAGGAGCTCTGGAGGATAAAGAAGGTGAGATACATAACGGAGAACAGACCGATCACGAGAGCCCATAGCCTTGAAGGGACTCTGCGCAGTTTCTGAAGGATGTCTGCCATATACCCGCGTTCTGCTTCAAGCACGGATCTGGAGTGCCTGAATGAGCCCGAGATCAGCCCGAAGAGCCAGCAGCCGACGAGAAGGCTGAATATGATGCGCTCGGGCACCGTTTCATCAAACAGATCGGATATGGAAGACAGCGCGCGCCGCAGGTATTCGCTTATTCCGGTAAACCGTGCCTGAAAGCCGCTGTCGGCGCTCAGCAGAAGGTCTGCGGCTTTGAAGAACAGCATGGCGCTGACAGCCAGCGCAGCTACCGTCCAGCCCCATCCGCGTCTTTTCCTGGCAGGTCTGTTCCGGAAAAGACCGGAGATACCGTCGAAAAGGGTCCGGACGCGCAGGAAGAAATGGCCGAAAGGAATGATCATAAACCCATTCAGAGCATCGAGAGGAAGCAGGTGACCGCTCCGTCCATCCAGCAGCACGCCTGCCCGGGAGATGATCCACCAGACCGCGAATATGTGTATGAACAGGATAACTTCACCCCGGTTCCATACGGATTCTCTTTCCAGAACAGCGGACAGGACGGTAAGACAGAAGCAGAACAGCCATATCCAGCTTTCACCGCTGCGCGGAACTTCGCGGTGGATCAGTTCGGTGATGGTGATCATAAGAATTGCAGTCAGTGCTATACATACGGAAGAACGGGTGCCCGTATAATAGTAAATGCCTGTATAGATGTAAGCGAGAAAATATGACAGAACTGAAGAGATGCGCTCAGAACGCGTGGAGGAAAAAGAAGTACCGCCTGCAAGCCCGTTCTTTTCGATTCCGCTTCCTCCTTGCGGTACAGTTTCGATCAAATTCAAGACTGTTCCTCCTCATCCTCGCTGAATTCCAGAAGGTCCCCCGGCTGACACTTCAGCTCATGACAGAGAGCCATAAGAGTTGAGAAACGTATAGCTTTGGCCTTGCCGGTCTTAAGGACCGACAGATTGGCAGGGGTGATGCCTATCTTTTCCGCAAGATCTCCCGCAGAGATCTTTCTGCGGGCCATCATGACGTCAAGGTTGACTATGATCTTCATGTCGGCCTCCTCAAACAGTAAGATCGAGTTCGTTCTTCATGCCGATCGCCTGCTGTATTATGTTTTTTACGACGCGGACGATCATCATCATGAAACCTGCGGCGGCAGAGATGATAATGAAAGGCGGATAGTACAGAATGCTTACAAGAAAGACGATGCTTGCCCCTGCGCAGCACCAGCTGATCACCCGCAGCATCGAAGAGTTCTGCTCCGTAAATACCTTGCCTTCCCTGATCGAACTCAGCAGTCTGAACATGGTGTACAGACAGATCCAGGCAAATATGCTGGCCGTATATATGGTCGCCGCCAGAAAAGGCAGATGTTCCGGCTTTATTGCTGATACCGAGACGAACCAGGGCATCCAGATGAATCCGAAGACATCCGCAGCCAGAAGGATAACGGCAAAAAGGAAAACGAACACTGCGGTCAGACGGGTGCTTTTATCTTTGTTCCAGTCCATATTTATACCTCCAGAAGGTTTTGCAGGGATACAATAACGCAAGAGTATTTGAATGTCAAGAAAAATTTATCGAAAAACAATAAAAATTATTCGAAACACAGAAAAAAGGCTGCTTTTCAGCAGCCTTTTATTCATGTGCTGACTCAATTTGTATCCAGGGCTTCGGAGCACTCCTTCAGCAGGTCGATTATCTTGAGATGCTGGGGACAGACGCCTTCGCACTGGCCGCATCCGATGCAGTCAGCTGCGCATGACCCCTTCGCTTTGATATCGGAATAGTCCCTGGAGGACTCTTCCAGCTGACCGTTCCCGAGACGCTTGTTCATAGCCTTGAAGATCTCGGGGATCGGTATCTGCATGGGACAGCCCTTTGTGCAGTAACTGCATGTGGTGCAGGGAATGGTCTTGGAACGCCCAAGTATCCGCTGGGCTTCTCTGATAATCTCCTGCTCTTCGCTGTCAAGAGGACGGAAGTCCTTCATATAGGAAAGATTATCCTTCATCTGGGAGAGATCGGACATCCCCGACAGAACAGTCAGGATGCCGTCGAGCGAGGCGGCGAATCTGATCGCCCATGACGGATATGACATGTCCGGAGAATGCTCGGAGAATAGTTTCTTGATATCGCGCGGGGGATCTGCCAGATTTCCTCCCTTGACAGGCTCCATGACGGTTATGTACTTGCCGTGTCTGCGGGCTGTCTCATAATTGGCTCTGGATGTGACAGATGGATTCTCCCAGTCTGCATAGTTTATCTGAAGCTGTACGAAATCGACGTCCGGGTGTTCCGTGAGGACCCTGTCCAGGAGCTCCGGATTATCATGGAACGAGAACCCAAGATGCTTTATGAGGCCTTTTGACTTAAGTTCGTTCACGAAATCCCAGAGATGATATCTCTCATATGTGCGGTAGTTGTTGCCCATTATTGAGTGAAGAAGATAATAATCGAAATACTGTGCCCCGGTCCTCTCGAGGCTGGTATAGAACTGCTTCCTCGCTGCTTCTTCAGAGCGCGCTGAGGGGGCATGCAGCTTAGTGGCGAGAGTGAAACTATCCCGGGGATAACGGTCCACAAGAGCCTTCTTTGCGGCTTCCTCGGATCCAGTGTAAACGTACGCTGTATCAAAATAGGTGAATCCTGCCTCCATGAACAGGTCTACCATCTCGGATGTCTGCTTGACATCTATCCTGAAGCCTTTCTTAGGAAGCCTCATCAGCCCGAAACCGAGTTTCTTTGTGTTTGCCATATCGGGTGCTTTGCTCATATCATTGCTCCTTAAGTGAAGGGAGTGGTCGATCCTGGTTAAAGTTTAACTATTCCAGCGAGCATTAGTCAATCAGGCACCAGTGAAGTAAAGCTTTCGTTGTAAAGAGAGAGGGATTCCACTATAATATTTAGTTAGAATCGGGATACTATATGCATTTGGAGAGACGTTTATGGGTATCACCGCGGTGATCGTAGGTGGAGGATCCTCCTCCAGAATGAAAGGTACGGACAAGCTGTCGATCGAGATCGGAGGAACCAGTGTTTTTGAACGCTCGGTCTCCGCGTTCTGTAGCAGTCCGGAGATCGATGCTGTCGTCGCTGTGGCCCGGGAAGACCTTGTCGGGAAGATATCGTGCCTGAAAGATAAATATCCCAAACTGTACGCCGTAGTAAAAGGCGGAGACACAAGGTGCCTCTCCGCTCAGGCGGGAGTAAAGGCTGCTCCCCCCGAAACGGATTATTTCGCTATACATGACGCGGCGAGACCGTTCGTCACGGAGGATGTCATAAGAAGGACGGCAGAAGCGGCAAAGTGTTACGGCGCCGCGGCGCCGGCACTGCCGGTCACGGACACGATCAAGGTCACGGATGGGGACGGTTTTTCAGTGCAGACACCGGACAGAAGCCGTCTTTATGCGGTTGCAACACCTCAGATATTCCGCGCGGATCTCTACAGAAAACTGATCTCATCTGCAGATGACAGTTTTGATGACTGTCAGCTGTTCGAGAAAAACGGATATCCGGTGAAACTGGTGGAGAACGACAGATCGAATTTCAAGATCACTACACCTGAAGATGTTGACAGGGCAAGGATGCAGGCCGGAGGCAGCAGAATGAGGATCGGACACGGATATGATGTCCACAGACTGGTAGCTGATAGAAGACTTGTGCTGGGAGGAGTGGAGATCCCGTGGGAGAAAGGTCTCCTGGGACACTCGGATGCTGACGTGCTGCTTCATGCGGTGTGCGACGCGGTCCTCGGTGCAGCTGCGCTGAGAGATATCGGATATCACTTTCCGGACACGGACCCTGAATTTGAAGGCGCTGACAGTATGCAACTGCTCAGTGAATGCGGGAGGATGGTCCGTGAGAAGGGATTCAGGATATCATCTGTAGACGCCACGGTCATCTGCCAGAGACCAAAGCTCGCGGAACACATTCCGTCAATGATCATGAACATCGCCGCGGCACTTGCGGTTCCGGCTGACTGCGTAAATGTCAAAGCCACTACAGAAGAGGGACTCGGTTTTACGGGAAACGGGGAAGGGATCGCCGCGCACGCAGTCGCACTTATAAACTGACTAAATAAATATAAAGAGATCATAGATATGCTAAATTTTTTCAAACAGGTGCAGGAAGCTTTGATAGCGATGGCCAACACATTCTCATGGCGGGATGCGCTGGACATCGTACTTGTTGCTTACCTTATCTACAAACTGGTGGAGATGCTTGCTCACACAAGGACTGCGACTCTGGTCAAGGGCATGACGGTACTTGCTGTAGCGTATGCCGTTTCAACGGCATTACAGCTCAAAACGATCAAGTTCCTGATCGATTACCTGTTCAGGTACGGACTGGTGGTACTGGTCGTCATATTCCAGCCGGAGCTCAGAAGCATGCTGGAACGCGTCGGAAGGGCAAGGTTCGGAAGGTCCCTGTTTACGATAAGACTTGATGATCAGAACAACAGCAGTCTGCGGTCTGCCTATGAGCAGATCTGCTCGGCAGCGGCTGACATGTCCAGAACGATGACCGGCGCGCTTATCGTATTTGAAAAAGAAACGCCCCTAACCGAGATAATATCTACCGGGAGCGTTATAGATGCGGAGATATCGCAGGAACTGATAGAGAACATTTTTTATAAAGGATCCCCTCTTCATGACGGAGCGGTGGTAATACGCGGAAACAGGCTTACTGCGGCCGGATGTCTGCTGCCGGTCTCACACAATCCGGAGATAAGCAAGGAGATGGGGACAAGACACCGTGCGGGAATAGGGATAACAGAAGTGACGGACGCGCTGTCGCTTATAGTATCGGAAGAGAACGGTTATATCTCTATAGCGCAGAACGGAGTGATCATCCGCAATCTGGACAAGGCAGGAGCCCTCAGAGTCCTCGAGAGAGAACTGATGCCTAAAGAAAAAGATGATGAGGAAAAGCAGAAATTCAGTTTCAAGAGGTTGATAAAGTGAAAAAAGACTGGTTCAAAGAACTGTTTTCCGACTGGCTCACCAGCAGGCCCAAACTCATGGTCCTTTCGCTGGTGCTGGCGGTCGTGATATGGGCAGTAGTTGCGCTTTCTGTCAACAGCATCACAACAAGAACCATAGATAATATCGTTGTGGAGATACCTTCTACGGGAGCCAGCTACCAGTCGATGGGGCTTGACCTTATAGAAGGAGAGGCAACAGAACATAAAGTAAGCGTTACGGTCTCCGGGGACAGGAGCATCATCGGAATGCTTACATCTGACAGCATCACCGTCACACCTGATTTTTCGAATGTCACTGAAGCCGGGACATACAACATCGCTCTGAATGCGAGCAAGAACAATCAGCTGCTGAATTATGAGATAAAAACGGTGGATCCTTCGGTCCTCGTTCTCACATTCGGAGAGTCAGCCATGAGGAAATTCCAGATCTCGCCGTCGGTCTCCGGCTTTACCGTTGCAGACGGATATGTTGCACAGCCAATAGTCTGCTCACCTGCTGCCGTGACGATTGTCGGAAGCAGGGAAACGGTGGACAAGATAAGAAAAGTCACTGCGGAAGGCAATATCGAAGGTGAACTGTCCTCCACAACGACGATATCGGGAAAGATCCATCTGTATGACGCAGACAACAAAGAGATATCTTCCGATATGCTCAGGATGGACGCTCCGTCGGTGGACCTTCTGATCCCGATCTATAAAGAAGGAGCAATGGACTTTGATATAGAGTTCGTAAATGTGCCGTCAGGCTTTGACACATCTGTACTGAAATACTCTCTTTCTCCTTCTACGATACGCGTTGCGTATGCAGAAGGTTCTGCAGTTCCGACCTCTGTCAGGACGATCGGCTATGTTGATGTCGCTACCCTGAATCTGGGTGAGACATATCAGTTTGATGTTACGCTGCCCTCGGGATATGTAGATCTGGACGGTATCGGCACGATCTCGGTCAAGTTCGATTCTCAGGGTATGACCTCACAGAAAATGACGGTCACGGATATACGGGCTTCAAACGTCCCGGAAGAATATGAAGTAACGATACTGACCGAGCATATCAGCGGAGTAAACGTCATAGGCGATGCAGAGACGATCGCAAACCTGCTGCCCACTTCTCTGGTGGCAGTGATCGACGCTTCGGGACTCAAACCGGAGAGCGGAACGCAATCTGTACCGGTCACGGTGCTGATCCCGTCAAGCAGCACGGTCTGGGCGGTGGGGTCATATACCGTCAATGTCGAGGTCACCAGAAAATGATCATTGTGACAGGGATAAGACTTCCTCTGGGCAGTACCGGTCAGGAAGCAGTGGAAGAAGCAAAAAATAGAGTAGGCCTGCCGGGCGAATACGCGCTCAGGCGCATCTCCTACGATCTGAGGAGAGGGCAGGCGGCGATGGTGTGTTCGGTGACGGTATCACTCAGTGATCCCGACACCGAGAAGAGGGTGGCGGCGTCAGGAAACGGAATGCAATATGCTGAGAAGCAGCAGCTCCACCCAAAGCCCGGGACTGAAAGGATGACGAGCCGTCCTGTAGTGGTCGGTGCCGGTCCCGCGGGCTTGTTTGCAGCCTATCTACTTTCCGAATACGGTTATCGTCCAATACTTCTGGAGCGCGGTGCTGATGTCGATACCAGAACGGCATCGGTCGATACTTTCTTTGCAGGAGGAGCATTTGACCAGGACACCAACATCCAGTTTGGCGAGGGCGGTGCAGGTACATTTTCAGACGGAAAGCTCACGACAAGGATAAATGATGGCCTGTGTGACTATGTGCTGAACACTTTCTGTTTCTTTGGAGCACCTGATGATATCCTGACCAAAGCCAGACCTCATATAGGCACGGACAATCTCAGGAACATCGTCAAAAGGATAAGGGAGAAGATAACCGAGAACGGCGGAGAAGTCAGATTCCTGTGTAAACTGGAAGATATTGAGGTGAGCAGAGGCCGTCTGACAGGGATAATGACCTCAGAGGGAGAGATGCCGGCACAGGCAGTAGTGCTTGCCTGCGGACACAGCGCAAGAGACACCTACTCAATGCTGCTGGACCGCGGAGCGATGCTGACAGCAAAACCGTTTTCTGTGGGCTTCAGGATCGAGCATCTTCAAAGCGAAGTGGACAGGTCACTGTACGGAAAGCTCGCAGAAGATCCCAGACTTCCCAAAGGTGAATACAATCTTTCCGCAAAAGTAGCAGGAAGAGGAGTATACACATTCTGTATGTGCCCGGGCGGAACCGTTGTCGCAGCGGCTTCCGAGAACGGAGGGACGGTCACTAACGGGATGAGCACATATCTCAGAGACGGCAGGAATGCAAACAGCGCTGTCTGCGTCTCTGTAGGACCTGAAGATTTCGGAGCAAATCCTCTGAAAGCCATAGGCTTTCAGAAAAATCTCGAGAGGGCGGCATTCGCTGCAGCGGGCGGATGTTTCGCTGCGCCGGCATGTGATGTCGGTTCCTTCATGGACGGGCGGCGCGGACTTAAGGAAGGAAAAGTCTCCCCGACATATCCGCGCGGACTGACGGCGTTCGATTTTGAGAAGATCTTCGGGACTGACCTTTCAGAATGCCTCAGAGGAGGCCTGCGGGCGTTCTCTGAAAAGATGGAGTGCTTCTCTGAAAGAGATGCGATCCTTACCGGAGTGGAGACGAGAACATCGGCACCGGTGAGAATAAACAGGGACGAAGACAGACAGGCTATAGGAATCCAGGGCCTATACCCCTGCGGAGAGGGGTCCGGATATGCGGGAGGCATCATGAGTTCTGCGGTGGATGGTCTGAGGACCGCAGCTGCAATTATTGAAAAATACAGTCCGTTCCAGGACTGAGAACTGCAGGTAAAGGGTGGCTGTCATGAATATCAAGAGATGGGTAGTCAGGCAACCTGACGGCGCGACGGCAAACAGGATAGAGAAAGAGCTGGGAGTGACACACCTGGCCTCACTTGTGTTGGCCGGAAGAGGGTTCTCGGAGCCTTCGGAGGCCGGACAGTTTCTTGACGGACGCCTCTCTTCCGACGATCCCTTCCTTCTCAAGGACATGGACATCGCCGCGGACAGGATACACAGAGCTGTTGAAGCCGGTGAGAGGATAGCGGTCTTCGGTGATTATGATGTTGACGGCCTTACCGCGACAACACTTATGTACAGGTGTCTGAAAGGACTCGGAGCTGATGTGATCTGTTCTCTGCCAAGCAGGGATACCACAGGCTACGGCCTGTCGGTGGAAGCGGTCGACTCTCTGGCGGATAATGGAGTCAGGCTGATAGTAACGGTAGATAATGGCATATCTGCTTTTGACGAAGTGGTATACGCAAAGACGTTGGGAATAGACACTATCATCACTGATCATCACATGGTCCAGGAGGCTCTCCCTGAGGCGGTAGCGGTCATCAATCCGCACAGGAAGGATGACAACTCAGGGTTTGAGGATCTTGCCGGTGTGGGCGTGGCACTGAAAACGGCGGCTGCGCTTGAAGAGACCACCGTATCTGAAGCCGTGGAGAGTTACGGTTTCCTTGCTGCGATCGGGACCATAAGCGATATAATGCCCATGAGAAGGGATAACAGATATATCGTCAGAGAAGGGCTGCGCCTTATACCTTTCGGCGAATGTCCCGGTCTGGAAGCTCTGTGTGAAACTACCGGCGTGGATATAAATAATGTCAATGAGATGAATGTTGCATTCAATCTCGCGCCGCGTCTCAACGCTGCCGGCAGGATGGGGAATGAGAATCTTGCTCTGGAACTTCTGCTGACAGAAGATGAGGAAGAAGCCCGGGGCATGGCAAAGGAGATCGACGAACTGAACCGTCAGCGTCAGGCTGTGGAACAGGAGACGTCTGAATTGATCAACAGCATCCTCATAAAGAATATGAATTACAGTTCTGAACCGGTGTTCGTAGTAGCGGCGGAAGGACTTCATCCCGGAGTGATGGGAATAGCAAGTTCCAGGCTGGTGGACAAATACGACAAGCCTGCCATAGTGATATCGGTGGACGGTGATACTGCCAAAGGGTCGGGTAGAAGCGTAGAAGGGTTCTCTTTGTATAAGATGCTTGCCAGCTGTTCCGATCTTATGGAAAAGTTCGGCGGTCACGATATGGCTGCCGGATTTACCATCAGGGCTGACCGCATACCGGAACTCAAGGACAGGATCAGAGCGTACTGTGAAGAACATGCTGACGAGTACAGGATCACAGAACTTAAGATAGATGCGGAGATCAGCGCTCAGGAAGTCAGTGAGGACGAAGTCAGAGGACTGGACATACTGAAACCCTTTGGAAACGGAAACAGTCAGCCGGTTTTTCTGGTCAGAGGATGCACTGTCGAAGGCATATACCCGCTGGGAGAACGGCACACAAGGATCAGTTTCCGGACAGGAGAAAAGCAGTTCTATGGAGCGCTGTTCGGGACAAAAACCTGTCAGTTCCCGTTTGAGATAGGTGAGAAGGTGGATGTCGTAGTGAGCCTCTCACTGTATAGCGGACAAATACGCACGATGGTATCCGTTAAGGTCATAGATATCAGAAGGGCATCCATCACGGAGCAGGATATAGATTCGTTCGAGGAATTGAGAAGACTCAATTTTACCGGCAAATGCGCAAAGGATTCTCTGCTTCTTTCTGACAGAGACGACGCGGCTGCAGTTTACCGGTGCATCGCACGCAGAGAATTGCTTGTATCGTGCGGTGCTGGTCTTTGCGGCAAAGTAAAGGATATGCCCCTTGGAAAGATGCTGGCACTTATAAGGGTGTTTGCAGAGCTTGGGCTTGCCAGGGCGGAGCTCATTGACGGCGACAAAGAGATTCTTGTCCCCATTCCTACAGATACCAAAAAGGACCTTATGGATTCGCCGACTTTCAGGGCGATCTGTAAACGGTAGCAGAGTTTTTTCAGGTGAAGAAAAACCCGGGATGACATTTGAAGAGCTGAAAAACATAATAGAGAAAAGCGGAAGAAACTACGATCTGGCGATGATCGAGAAGGCGTATCTTTTTGCTGCTCAGCGCCATGAAGGGCAGCTCAGGCGCAGCGGAGAGCCTTATATAATACATCCCATAGCAGTAGCTTCTTATCTTGTGGACCTCGGATTGGACAGCGCGTGCATCTGCGCCGCGCTGCTTCATGATGTCGTAGAGGATACGGATACTTCGCTTGCCGAGATAAAGGCAGAGTTCGGCGAAGAGGTAGAGGAACTGGTAAACGGGGTCACAAAACTCGGAAAGATCTCATTCTCCAGCGTAGAGGAAGAGCAGGCAGAAAACCTCAGAAAGATGCTTCTTGCGATGAGCAAGGACATCCGTGTCATGATAATCAAGCTCAATGACAGACTTCACAACATGCGGACCATGGATTACATGGCGGAGCAGAAGAGAAGGGATAAGTCAAGAGAGACTATGGAAGTCTACGCGCCGATCGCGCACAGACTGGGGATGGAAGGGCTCAAGGATGAGCTTCAGGATCTCTCTTTGAAGTATCTGGATCCCAAGGCGTTCGATGAGATCACAGAGATACTTGATGATCTTCAGGAGAAGAACGGCCAGTTCATAGAAAAGCTTACGCAGGAAGTCCATGAGAGACTGAAAGAAAACGGCCTGGAACATGTTGAGATCCAGGCGCGTGTAAAGTCGGTGTACGGCATTTACCGCAAGCTCTTCATACAGAACAGAAGCCTGGAAGAGATATATGATATATATGCTATAAGGATCCTGGTCGATACGGTACCGGAATGCTATACCGCGCTCGGAGTGGTCCACGATATGTATACCCCGATCCCAAAGAGATTCAAGGACTATATATCCACACCAAAGAGCAATATGTATCAGTCTCTGCACACTACGGTCATCGCCGAGAACGAGACTCCCTTCGAGATACAGATAAGAACATATGAGATGCACCGCGAAGCGGAATACGGCGTTGCGGCTCACTGGAAGTATAAAGAAGGCGTCAATGAGAGCAGCGAGAGCTTTGATGAAAAACTGGAGTGGGTTAGGCAGCTCCTGGAGAGCCAGAAAGAGTCACAGGATGCCACAGACCTGCTGAGATCCATCAAGAGCGATCTTCTTCCCGAAGAGGTATTCGTACTGACGCCCAAGGGAGACGTAATAGATCTTCCGGCCGGCGCGACGGTCATAGATTTTGCCTATGCGATCCATACCGCCGTCGGAAACAGGATGATAGGAGCGAAGGTAAACGGGAGAATAGTCCCCATAAACTATCAGGTCAACTCCAGCGAGGTCGTGGAGGTCATACTTGGACCCAAGGACAAAGGTCCGTCCAGAGACTGGCTGAACATCGTCCAGACCAGCGGTGCCAGGACGAAGATCAGGGGATGGTTCAAAAGAGAGAGGCGGGAAGAGAACATAGAAGAAGGGAAGAACCTTCTTGAGAGAGAGCTTCGCCGCGAGATGATCCGCATACCTCCCGAGAAATACGATGACTTCCTTGACGAACTGGTCAGAAGGCAGAGATTAAATACAAAGGATGAACTGTTTGCAGAGATAGGTTATGGCGGGATCCCAATAAACAGGATCATACCGAAAGCCAGAGAGGAATATGAGAAACTCAAAAAGGCTGAAGAACCTATCGCCGCAGCCGCTGCTTCCTTCCAGGAAGCGCCGATCACAAGGGCCAAAGCGGTGGACGGTGTCATCATTGAGGGTATGGATAACTGCCTCATACGGTTCTCCAGGTGCTGCAATCCGCTCCCGGGAGATGAGATCGTCGGATTCATTACCAGAGGAAAGGGTGTGTCCATACACAAGAAATCCTGCAAAAATGTCATCAACACGATGAACACCGAAGACGGCAGGGCCAGGATGATAGCTGCCAGGTGGGATGACAGCATTGAGGAACAGTTCAAAGCGGATCTCATCATCTACTGTCTGGACCGCACCGGAATGATCGCGGACGTCAGCGGAAAACTGTCCTCGCTGCATATACCGATCTATTCCATGAATACCTCGCCGGAGAGCGACCGCAGACACGTGATCAGACTGTCGATCGGAGTCAGCGGGAAGGAGCATCTCAATTCAACTCTTGAGAAACTGAGGAAGATAAAGGGAGTGCTCAGCGTCGAACGAATAGGAGCAGAAGGGTGAAAGCACTTGTTCAGAGAGTCAAATATGCAAGAGTAACGATAAACGGCGAGGAGACCAGGGAAACAGGACCCGGTCTCCTTGTCTTGTTCGGATGCGCTGCCGGTGATGATCTTGATACCTGCAGGAAACTCGCCGAGAAGACTGCAAATCTCAGGATATTTGATGACGCCGAAGGCAAGATGAATCTGTCAGCACTGGACCTTGGATTGTCTGCCATGGTGGTCTCCCAGTTCACTCTGCTGGCCGATACGCATAAAGGAAACAGACCCAGTTTCATAGAAGCGGCAAAGCCGCCCCTGTCCGTTCAGGCGTACGAGAGATATGTTGAGATCCTTTCCTCCTTAGGACTCAGGGAGGTAAAGACCGGTGAGTTCGGAGCGGACATGCAGGTCGAGATCTGCAATGACGGACCGGTAACTGTCATGCTGGACACAGAGGAGTGGAGACGATGAAAGTGGCATTGTTCCCGATCGGAAGACTCAGGGCAAATTGCTGTGTGGCATTCGAAAAAGACGGTTCTGCTGCAGTGATCGATCCGGGCGGAGATCCTTCTCCGGTCATCGATTATATGGAAAAGAACAGGCTCAGATGCGAAGCCATCCTCCTTACACATGGCCATGACGATCATACACAGGGAGTCCGACTGCTGAAAGAGCAGACCGGAGCCCCGCTGTATATCGGCAGAGGCGACGCGTACAGGCTCGATCTTCCCGCAGACCAGCTGCTGAACGGCGGAGAAGAACTTGTGTTCGGCGGACTCAGGATAGAGGTTATCCCTGCACCCGGTCATACAGAGGGAGGGATGTGCTATTACTCGGACGGAGTGTTGTTTGCCGGCGATACGCTCTTCCGGGAATCCGTAGGGCGCACTGATCTTCCCGGGGGAAGCTGGGACGAACTTGAAAGATCCCTTTCGGCGCTCACAGAGAGATTTTCGCAAACTGATACTGCAATCATTCCCGGGCATGGGATGATCACTGATTTCAGGCATGAGATGGAGCATAATGCATACCTATGACACTATATCTGAAAGATGACAGGTTCCATTACGAACTGGAAAATATAATGAGGATGTTTTTCTGGAGACCGGAGATCAAAGCCGGGACTCCGGAGGACAATGTGAACGAATACTGTTTCGCTGAAGCAGCCGGACCCGATGAATGCGGAAGAAGCACGCTTACGGTGGATTTCCATGAAAACGGCAGAAGGACCTTCCTGCAGGAGCCGGCGGACGTAGGCCTGTCTGAGAAGGAGACGGAGCAGAAGATGGCGGTGCTGATGTACCGTGTGCTTTCTGAAGCTACGGGCAAAAGACCTCCTTTTGGTGTTATGACGGGCATAAGGCCGGCTAAATATATGGCTGACCTCATTGAAAGGGGAATGAGTCCCGATGAGGCCGAAAAGCTGTTCGTTGAACGTTCGCTCGTGGACAGGGAAAAGGCCCGGTTATGCAGACTGACTGCAGAGACGGGACTGAAACTGAGAAAACGCTGTGACGATAACGGATTCTCGCTTTACGTTTCAATTCCTTTCTGCCCGTCAAGGTGCAGTTATTGCTCTTTTGTATCCAAAACTGTCGAGAGAGACAGATCCATGACCGGCAAGTATGTTGAGGCTCTTTGCAAAGAACTCAGCTACACGTCCCGCATCACGGGCAGACTGGGACTGAAGATGCAGACGGTCTATATAGGCGGAGGAACGCCGACCGTGCTGAGTGAGAAGGAACTCAAGATACTTACAGATGCCATACAGGACTGCTTCGGAGCGCCAACGGAAGGTGAGTACAGCGTCGAAGCGGGAAGGCCGGATACCATCACGGAAGAAAAACTGAGTGTGCTGAAGGATGCGGGGGTGACGAGGATATCGATCAACCCGCAGACCGCCAATGATGAAGTCCTCAGAAGAGTCGGAAGGAGACATACTGCAGCTGATATAGAAAAGTGTTACGAGATGGCAAGAGCTCTGGGCTTTGACAACATCAATGCAGATCTCATAGCCGGGCTGCCGGGTGACGATCTTGAGAGCTTCAAGAGAAGCGTCGTATGGGCAGCCGAGACTCTCCGGGCGGAGAATGTTACGGTCCATGCACTGACGCTTAAGAGGGCATCCACTCTCAGGGAAACAGAATCCGAACTGTTCTCGCCGCAGGCTCCGGAGATGGTTGATTTTGCACAGAAAGAACTGACGTCAAGAGGATATTCCCCATACTATATGTACAGGCAAAAAGGGACAGTGGAGAGCCTTGAGAATACAGGATATGCGCTCGGCGGGAAAGAATGCCTGTATAATCTGTTCATAATGGATGAACTGCAGAGCATCATCGCGTGCGGCGCGGGGGCAGTGACAAAGCTGAAGGACAACAATAAGAACCTGATCGAAAGAGTCTTCGATATGAAGTATCCGCAGGACTACCTTGAGAGATTTGATGAGATGCTTCTGCGCAAGGACAAGATAGAGGGGTTCTACGCACGGTAAGGCACTGCGCCTGATCAGGCCCGGATCGGAGCCGGCTCCTGCTGACATGTGAACAGTATTCATTCAAATTATCAATTTTGCGTGAATTAAAGGATGTCCGGCTTCGTGATTATTGAATTGAAACAGGGCGTTGGATATAATAAAAATGCCTATCAATCAAGGAGGATTCAATTAATGAGCGATTTTTTTGATAAACTTACAAGCAAGGGAAAAGAGCTGTTCTCCGCAGCAAAAGACACCGCTAATGACCTTATCGAAAAAGGCAAGGACAAAGCGGAAGAAATGAGACTCAACCATGACCTGAACGAGACCTATGCCAAGCTCGGTGAGCTCTTCTTCGAGAGAGAAGTCAACGGCGCCGAAGCAGAAGGACTTGATGCACTCCTCGAAAAGGCAAAGGAGATCAAGGGCGGTCTTGCTGATCTGGTCAAGAAGGCAGAAGAAGCTGCAGCAGCTGCAGCGGCAAAGGCAGCTGAGAAGGCAGAGAAAGCCGCTTCCGTGGTTGAAGAAAAAGTTGAAGAAGCAGTTGAGAACGTGGAAGAAGCGGTTGATACCGTAGAGGAAACAGTAGAAGAGGTCGAGGAAGAGATGGTCACCTGCCCCGTTTGCGGAGCAAAGTTCCCCAAGGGAACAGAGAAATGCCCCATCTGCGGAGCCTCACTCCTGTAAGATCCTTGTTAACCTGAGGTGGGCAGTAACATGCCCGCCTTCTTTTTTAGAGGTTGATCTGGCTTGTCTGTAAAGAAGCAAAGTATAACAGAAGGCGCGCTTGTGCTGACCATTTCGCTGATAATCGTCAAGCTGGTCGGCCTAGTCTACAAGTTTCCTCTTATCGAGCTGCTTGCAGGAGGAGGCTGGGGATACTACCAGTCTTCCTACAACATCTACAGCGCCGTTTATGCAGTGGCTGTCGTCGGGTTCCCGGTGGCGGTCTCGAGGCTTGTGGCAGGATATGCAGCCACAGGCCGTTACAGGGATGTCGAGAACCTGAGGAAGGAATCGCTCAAGCTTTTCGCGGTTATTGGAGCAATCGGTTCCCTGTGTCTTATGCTGGCTGCAAGACCTCTTACGACAGGATTCATGCAGAATCCCAAGGCTTTCCTGTGTGTGCTTTCGGTAGCACCGTCTATCTTCTTCAGCTGCGTGATGAGCTCATACAGAGGATATTATCAGGGACTGTCAAACATGTATCCCACCGCGATGTCGGATGTGGTCGAGGTCATCTTCAAAGCTGTCTTCGGGTACGGCGCAGCTTACTTTCTGAGTTACCTCATGAGGACGGAATACGCTGCGTACGGAACCGTCCTCGGCAAGGCTGAGACGGCAGCGTCCGCATCTGCGGCCATTCTCGCAGTTGCCGCGGCAGGTGCGATATCTTCAGTGACGGTATCTACGGCTGCCGCGTTTTTCAGCCTGCTGATCTATTACAAGAGAAAAGGCGGATCCGTCACACAGGAGCAGATAGATTCAAGCCCGGAGGCAGAGAGACTTTCAGTACTGAGAAAGCAGATCCTCAGATACGGGTTTCCTCTTGCTCTGTCGGCGATCACGCTGAGAGTTACCAGTCTGATAGACAATGTTACGGTGATAAGATGCCTTAACGGGGTAATTGAGAATGATCTGCCCACTCTTCTCGCATCGCACGGCGGCCTTCTTGAGAGATCCGGAGTGGAATTTCCGGAAATGGCAAATTATCTGTATGAAGTGTATGGATACGGAATACCACTTTTTGATCTCATCCCGACCATTACCGCTAACTTCGGCACCAGTGCACTTCCTCATATCACGACGGCCCTGAACAAAGGGGATACAGCCAAGGTCAAGGAACACATAGAGACCATGATGGGGATCACGATGCTCATCGCCGCGCCTGCAGGACTCGGAATAGCATTCATGTCCGAACCGCTGCTGCAGCTGCTGTATCCGTCACTTCCGATCGGTACGAAACTTGCCTCTCCGATGCTGTCCGTGCTCGGGATCGCGGCGATCGCCGTCTGTATGACCAGTTTTGTGAACATGATGTTCCAGGCACTGGGTCAGATAGATCTTCCGGTAAAGCTGATGGCTGTCGGATGTGCCCTGAAGGTGCTCGTAAACTATGCGTTGGTATCGATCCCCTCGTTAAACATCAAAGCGGCGGCAATGGGAAATCTGATCTGCTACAGTTCGATCTGTATTATCGGATTGATAATCATCTCAAAGCAGACAGGGATCAGGATAGATACAGTAAAGACGATAGTAAAGCCTCTGTTTGCCGGTGTGGTGACCGGAGTGGTAGCACGTTTCAGCCACATAGGACTTGTGAAACTGATCCCGGGCAGGCTGTCTACGCTTGTATCCTGTGCGATCGCCGCAGCGGTATACGTCGTTATGGTGCTGCTGTTTAAGCTTGTAAACCGAGAGGAACTTATGAGCCTGCCGGGAGGGCCCAGAATAGTTGCTCTACTTGAAAAAATGCATGTACTAGGGTAGAATTTTTATGTCAGAATTCAGGATAAAACCGCAGTATACACTGGATGATGTACCTCTGTTGATGAAGTGTCTCAGAGATCCTGTAACGGGCTGTCCGTGGGACAAGACCCAGACTCATGAGTCTATAAGGCAGGATCTGATAGAAGAGACATATGAAGCTGTAGAAGCTATCGACAGGGAGAACACAGAAAATCTCAAAGAAGAACTTGGCGATATGCTGATGAACATCGCACTGCACGCCGAGATCGAGAGGGAAAAAGGTGTATTCGATCTTGACGATGTGGCTGATGCTCTCTGCAAGAAGATGGTCCTCCGCCATCCCCACGTGTTCGGGGACATAATCGCAGAAGACTCTGACGCTGTTCTCAAAAACTGGGAAGAGATCAAGAGAGGCGAAAAGAAGCAGAAAACAGGTTCTGATGCCATAGATGACGTCCCGAAAGCATATCCCGCTCTTATCAGAAGCCAGAAAGTTCAGAAGAGGGCGGCATATACCGGCTTTGACTACAGAGATATCAATGAGGCACTAGCTGATCTGGAAAGTGAGATCAGTGAGTTTAAAAAAGCGATAAACGGAGACGGAGATCCGTTTGAAGAGTTAGGTGATATACTGTTTTCCGCAGTCAATGTAGCCAGATTCATTCCGGCAGACTCGGAGCTCGCACTGACAAGAGCTTGTGAGAAGTTTGCCGAGAGATTCAGGATCGTTGAGGATTTAGCCGCTGAACGCGGTATAGATATGAAAAAATCAGATTTGGATCAGCTCAACATGCTTTGGGCTGAATCTAAAAAAACAGAAGGAGAAAAAGAAAAATGACAAAGACTGAACTCACTGCAGAAGTTGCAAAGAAAGTTGGAATGACAAAGAAAGACGCCGCCAATGCTGTCAATGCAGTATTTGACTGTGTAAAGGAAGCCCTGGTAAAGGGAGAGAAGGTACAGCTCGTCGGCTTCGGCAGCTTCGAAGTTAAAGAGCGTCCTGCACGCAAGGGCATCAACCCCGCGACAAAAGAGAAGATCGAGATCGCTGCTTCCCGCAGCCCGAAATTCACTGCCGGCGCCGCCCTTAAGGATGCAGTTAAATAATTAATGAACAATGATCGGTCCCAGGCTGTGCTTGGGACCGAACTGCAAACAAGAGACCATATGCGTATAGATAAATTCCTCAAAGTCAGCAGAATAATCAAGAGACGGACAGTAGCGAACGAAGTGTGTGACGCAGAACGCGTATCTGTTAACGGCCGTCCTGTGAGAGCTTCCTATGACGTCAAAGTCGGAGATATCGTAGAGATCACGATGGGAGAGACGGTGACGAAGTTTAAGGTGCTCAAGATAACGGAGACCCAATCGAAGGATGTTGCCAAGCAGATGTACATGATCATACACTGATGCTGAAAAAGGGCTGGAACACAACATGAGATTTGCCGCAAACAACATGACCGAGAAAGAAAAGAAGGAACTCACCGGTTACATCAACCGGAGGAGATTCATTCTTATTCTTCTTTCTCTTTTCTGTGTTTACCTGCTTATAAATGTCGTCTCAATCCGCGTCAGACTTTATGAGCAGAAACAGCAGCTCAATCTTATAACTGAGCAGATAGAGATCGCACAGCTGGAAAATGATGAGCTCAGACATATGATGTCCGGTACTGAGGCGGAGTACATAGAGAGGATCGCCCGTGAAAAACTCGGATATGCCGCGGTTGACGAAAGAGTCTATGAAGACATAACCGGAATAGACTGAATGATTTCATTCATCAGATCACGGGATCCGCATAATGCGGATCTTTTTTGTTTGGGAGAAAAGGATGTCTATCGATAAAGTCAGGGAATTCTTCAGAAAAGAAGGGATAGAAGAGAGGATCAGGGAATTTGATGTGTCAAGTGCCACGGTAGATCTGGCAGCTTCGGCATTGGGATGTGAACCTTGCAGGATAGCAAAAACGCTTTCGTTCTCTGTCAACGGTAGACCGGTACTCATAGTTGCTGCAGGGGATGCGCGGATAGATAACCATAAGTTCAAAGAAACATTTGGGACCAAGGCCAGGATGCTGTCTGCAGATGATGCCGTGAAACTGATCGGTCACGCTGTCGGGGGAGTGTGTCCATTCGCCGTCAACAGCGGGGTCGAGGTGTATCTGGATGACTCGCTGAAAAGATTTGAGACCGTATTTCCCGCATGCGGCAGCAGCAACAGCGCCATAGAGCTGACCATTGAAGAACTGGAAAAGTATTCGAGACCGCAGAAATGGACCGATGTCTGCAGGATCCCGGAATAACAAAAAAGGCCGGCCATACAAGGCCGGGCCCGGAAAGAGACAGCACTGATTCAGTTATGTCTCTTTTTTTCGCCGAAATACATGAACAGCTGGCATGGGATCATTCCGTTATACAGCTTCCTGCGGCGGGAAGCCTGCTTTCCGAAATACTTTTCAAAATCCGGAAGGCTGCTGATGACATAAGTGCCGCGCTGACCGCCGTTTATGATCCTTTTTCCGAATTCCGAACACAGTTTTTCTGCTTCTTCCGGACTTGACAGTCTCTCACCGTACGGCGGATTTGTTATTATCAGTGATCCGGTAACGGGGTTCAGTTCTCTTGCGTCAGCGACAGAGAAAGAACACAGGTGAGCGACTCCTGCCCGTCTCGCGTTCTCGGCAGCGATCCGGACCGCAGACTCATCGATATCTGAACCTATGCCGCGGAACATGACATCCTTCCTGACTTGAGAACTTGCATCTGCCCGAACTTCATCGAAGATTTTTTTGCCGATGATATCATACTCTTCAGCAGCAAATCGTCTGTTTATGCCCGGCGCCATATTCATGGCTCTCATGGCTGATTCTATTATGATGGTTCCGGACCCGCAGAAAGGGTCTATCACGGTGCTGTCATCATACACTCTGGCAAAATCAGTCATTCCCGCGGCCAGAGTCTCTCTGATGGGAGCTTCATTCAGAAGGGGGCGGTAACCCCTCTTGTGCAGACCGTCACCGGAAGTATCCAGCATCAGAGTACAGATATCCTTGACTATGGAGAACCTTATCTTTTTCTCGGTTCCCCTCTCAGGCAGAAACTGAGTGGAATACTGTACCTTCATCTTTTCGACGATCGCTTTTTTCAGGACTGCCTGGCAGGCAGGAATGCTCGTCAGCTTGCTGTTGAGACTGTACCCTTTAACTGGAAATGCATCTTTGGATGACAATACGGAAGACCAGTCGGATGAAAAAGCACCGTCGTACAGGGCGTCAAAATCCGGCGCGGGATATTCGTCCAGAACTATCAGTACTCTTTCAGCGGTGCGAAGCCAGATATTGGCTTTAGCTATGCCGTATTCATCGGCATCAAAAAAGATGCGCCCGTCATGTACATCAACGCCATCGAAACCGAGGTGTCTCAACTCATAGGCCAGAACAGATTCCAGGCCAAATCCGCATGTAGCAACAAGTCTATACATAGAAACTCCGAAAAAAGAAAGGCGCCGCGCGGTCCGCGGCGCCGTTGTGCTAATTGTATATCAGTTAATGGGAACTAGCAAGCCGTATGAATCATCATGACGGCGGTATACGATGTTTAGTTCGTTCGTATCCGCGTTGCGGAACATAAAGAATGTGTGTCCCAGCATGTTCATCTGAAGAATAGCTTCCTGCTCGCTCATCGGTTCGATAACGAACCTCTTCTCTCTCGCGATGCGATATTCCTGCTCTTCGTCGGATACGGGCTCAAGATCCAGTTCTTCGCCGGCCAGTTCGACCTCTTTGACTTTGACTCTGTTTCCGAGTTTGCTCTTGTTCTTAACGATCTGCCTCATCATGAGGTCTACAGATTCACGGAAGGCGGAATCAAGGTCTGTGGAAGTGCGCTCAGTCCTGTAGAAGAATCCGCGGCTCTTCACAGTGATCTCGACAGTATAGCGGTCTTTTTCCAGATCCACATTTACCGCGGCATCAGCCTCTTCGTTGAAGAACCTGTCGAACTTCTGAAGACGCTTGTTGGCATTGTCGATGAAACTTTGCCTCAGATTCAGACCGTGGCCTGATGTTTTGACTTTCATTTCGGTAACCTCCTTCTAAGGTTCTACATATATTCTACAATAAAAGTACAGGATATTATTATAATTTATGTGAATAATGCATAACAAAAATAGGGGTCCTTTTTTGTGCAAAACGGATTTCGTCATGACATGGGAATAAAAGCAGAAACATTGTTCTTATAGAAACTTTTTGTACAATACACCGTAAAGCGGACAGTTCTTTGTGCTGAAATGGAACCGAGTATGGGCTATAATATATGCAATATGATCTTCTGTATACAGAAGAGTAAACTATGAATCAGACAGATTGACACTGTTAGTGATGGGGGAGAATCCGTGGAGAAACTGAAAAGGACCTGGGCGGAGATAAACCTGGACAATCTCAGACACAATTGCGAACAGCTTAAAGGAATGCTCAAGGACGGAGTGGCGTTGATGGCGGTGATCAAAGCAGACGCCTACGGACACGGAGATGTTGAGGTGGCAAACGCTCTTTCAGAGTTTGCCGACTGGTTTGCGGTATCGAATCTCATGGAAGCAAAGAGACTTCGCAAAGCAAACATATCAAAACCTATCCTTATCCTGGGATATACTCCTACAGAAAATGCAGCAGACCTGTTTGAAATGGGGATCACTCAGACCGTTCTCGGGGCAGAATATGCAAGAGAACTCAGCGAAGCTGCTGTAAAAGCTGACGTTACGGTAAATGTACATATAAAGGTAGATACCGGAATGAGCAGGATCGGTTTCTGTGCAGCAAATCTCAGCGAATGCGTTTCGGAGATCGAGCGCGCGGTGTACCTTCCCGGCCTGAACGCAACAGGGATCTTTACTCATTTTGCAGTTGCAGATGAGGACACCAGCAGTTCCGAAGAGTTTACCCGGCTTCAGCATGACAGGTTCTCCGATGTTATCTGGGAATTGCAGAAGAAGGGAATAGATTTCGAGAGAGTTCATTGCTGCAATTCCGCAGCGATGATCTTCATGACATCCTACCACCATACGATGGTAAGACCAGGCATAGTGCTTTACGGGTGTTCTCCCAATGGAAAGCCTCTGGAGGAAGTTGATCTGAGACCCGTCATGACCCTCAAGACGACAGTTTCCCTCGTGAAAGAGATCCATCCCGGAGAGACAGTGGGATACGGAAGAAAATTCCGCTGCGATGCAGATATGAAAGTGGCGACAGTAGCCATAGGATATGCGGACGGATATCCAAGGGTCCTGTCCAACAGGGGATACGCATTTGTAAACGATACAGTAGTTCCTATCATAGGTAATATCTGCATGGATCAGATGATGCTGGACGTCTCGTCTGTAGATGTTCATGAAGGAGACCAGGTGATACTCTTCGGCGAGGACAGCCCGATCAGCGTGGACAACGTTGCAGCACTTGCCGGGACCATCAACTATGAGATCCTCTGCGGGATATCCAGAAGAGTGGAAAGAGTGTACATAAGAGACGGGAAAGAGATCTCGGTCGTTGATTACACGACATGAAGAGCATGGACGGTCTGCTTGCCAATACAAACTAAAAATAGTACAATAATCGGGCGGCACAGCTGATGCCGCCCGAAATAAATGGAGAGTTATCGAAGTGGTCATAACGAGGCGGTCTTGAAAACCGTTTGACGGCAACGTCACGTGGGTTCGAATCCCACACTCTCCGCCATAACAAAAGCCTCATCTGCAGGATGAGGCTTTTTTGTTAACTTGCATATCGCAGCCGCCGCAGTAGATATAACTGCGG
Source organism: uncultured Ruminococcus sp. (assembly GCA_902772615.1). GTDB lineage: Bacteria > Bacillota > Clostridia > Oscillospirales > Ruminococcaceae > RUG11783. The sequence goes on along the minus strand of CACYBC010000061.1, from coordinate 2,556 downwards.
CGGCTGTTTCTGTCACATGTTTTTGACGTTTGAAAGATCGTACGGGGTCTCCTGATATACATAGTAGTTCAGCCAGTTTGCGTAAATAAGGCTGGCGTGCGATCTCCATGTCATATTCGGAACACGGGTGTCATCATCATCGGGGTAGTAATTGACCGGCGGTCTGATGGGAAGGCCGGCATTTTTATCCCTTAAATATTCCTTTTCAAGAGTACCGCGGTCATACTCGCTGTGACCGAAAACGAATATCTGTCTGCCTTCCATGGCAGTGACCGCGTAGACACCTGCCTGCGGAGAGGAAGCTTCTATCGTAAGTTCCGGACACGACTCTATTTCCTCTCTGAGAACTGTAGTGTGTCTGGAATGAGGTGCCATGAATACATCATCCATACCTCTGAACAGTTTGCTGTTCCTTACTTCGGAATGATGAGGAAAGACTCCGAACAGTTTCTCGGGCAGTGGATGTTTACCGATCCCATAGTGATAATACAGGGCTGCCTGTGCTCCCCAGCATATGTGGAACGTGCTGAACACATGTGTTTTAGTCCATTCCATGATGTCACAGAGCTCGTTCCAGTATTCCACTTCCTCGAATCTGAGGTGTTCTACCGGAGCCCCGGTGATCACCATGCCGTCAAAATTCTGATCTCTTATCTCATCGATGGTCTTGTAAAAGGCGGACATATGCGCTGCCGATGTGTTCTTTGAAATGTGGGTAGCTGTCTGCACGAACTCGACTTCTACCTGAAGGGGAGAGTTTCCAAGCATCCGCAGCAGCTGGGTCTCCGTCTCAACTTTGGTAGGCATCAGGTTGAGGATAGCTATCTTTAGCGGTCTGACTCGCTGAGTCGTCGCTCTGTTGAGATCCATAACGAATATGTTCTCGTTCGTGAGAGTCTCAAATGCGGGAAGATCTCTGGAGATCTTTATGGGCATAGGATCAGGCCTCCCTTGCGGCTTCCAGAGCCTGTCTGATATCGGCGATGATATCCTCTGCGGATTCAATGCCGCATGAGAACCTCACCTGATCCGGCTGGACGCCGGCGGCTATGAGCTCTTCGTCGTTCATCTGCCTGTGTGTGGTGCTGGCGGGATGCAGACAACTGGTGCGGGAGTCGGCGACATGCGTCTCAAGCATTGCGAGTTTGAGGTTGGACATGAAGACCTCAGCCGCTTTTCTTCCGCCTTTTACGCCGAAACTGACGACTCCGCAGGAGCCGTTCGGCATGTATTTCCTGGCGCGTTCATAGTATTTGTCGCTGGGAAGTCCGCAGTAGCTGACCCAGGATACCATGTCGCTGGAAGACAGAAACTCGGCAACGGCCTGAGCGTTCTCGCAGTGCCTCTTTACTCTTACATGGAGGCTCTCAAGGCCAAGGTTAAGATAATATGCGTTTTGAGGAGCCTGTATCGAGCCAAAGTCGCGCATCAGCTGGGAGGTGCATTTGGTTATATAAGCGCCTTCTTTACCGAATTTTTCGGCATAGACGATGCCGTGATAACTGGGATCGGGAGTGGTGAGCCCGGGGAATTTGTCTGCATGGGCCATCCAGTCGAAATTACCCGAATCGACGATAGCTCCGCCGAGGGCTCCGGCATGGCCGTCCATGTACTTTGTGGTGCTGTGTGTCACTATGTCAGCGCCCCATTCAAAAGGTCTGCAGTTGATGGGGGTGGCAAACGTGTTGTCAAGAATGAGAGGAACGCCGTGGGCGTGAGCTGCCTTTGCAAAGCGTTCAATATCAAGTATGACCAGAGCCGGGTTCGAAATGGTCTCACCGAAAACGGCTTTGGTGTTGGGACGGAATGCAGCCTCAAGTTCCTCGTCTGAACACTCAGGTGACACGAAGGTGAACTCTATGCCCATCTTGCGCATGGTATTTGCAAACAGATTGTAAGAGCCGCCGTAGATAGCTGAGCAGGACACGACATGATCTCCGCATTCCGCGATGTTGAATATCGAGTAAAAAGTCGCAGCCTGTCCGGAGGCTGTGAGCATTGCTGCGGTGCCGCCTTCCAGTTTGCAGATCTTCTCTGCTACCAGATCATTTGTGGGATTCTGCAGACGGCTGTAGAAGTATCCGTTTGACTCCAGATCAAACAGTTTTCCCATATCCTCAGCGGATGTGTAGCGGAACGTTGTGCTCTGGGTGATGGGAAGCTGTACAGGATCGCCGTTTCCGGGGACATAACCGCCCTGGACGCAGAGTGTGTCAATGTTGTAGTTCATCTTCTTTTCCTTTCGCAAAAAAACGCGGTGCTTTGAGGCACCGCGGGGATCATGGATCTGTCTGTGTCAGCAGTATGGATCCTTACATCGCCGTAGTGCCCATGCAGTGCATGAGCATGGGCATCATCATAATGAGGATATCGCTGTAAAAGATCATGATCTTACCTCTGGAGATACTTCTGACGCGTTTATTGTGCCTTACATTGCGAGTTATTGTCAAGAACAAGGGATCGTGTCAGCTAAAGAAAGACCTGACCTTATGCAGTACTAATAGAAACATGCTGATCCGGAACTGATGGAAGGTCCTGTAAAAAGCCCGGGCTGTC
>CACYBC010000060.1 GCA_902772615.1 uncultured Ruminococcus sp. | reverse complement strand
GAGCGTCTGTGGGAATGGGAAATCTTGATGCCGAAACGGACTTCCTTTCCGCAAAAATCACATTTTGCCATTAGCTGCACCTCCCTTTGCTGATTTTTGTCACGGCGATTATTTTAACAAATACAAAATACAAATGCAAGACTTATTTTTGAATGCCTGCGCATTCTTCTGCAAATACTTGTCAGCGCCTCATGCGGACCGCAGCCCTGAGCATCGCGAGCCTTGACGCGGCGAGGCTGATGCCCCCCTGCAGGTACGCCACATACGGCTTTCTCAGCGGTCCGTCGCAGGACAGTTCTATGGATGAGCCCTGCGTGAACGCGCCGGCGGCCATGATTATCTTGTCATCGTAGCCCGGCATATCGTCCGGCACCGGGGAAGCAAAACTGTCGACCGGAGAAGATGCCTGTATCTCCTCGCACAGCGCGATCAGATTTTCCGCGCTTCCCGTCTCTATGGATGTGATTATGTCGTTTCTGGGCTGATCGAATGCCGGAACCGCCCCGTATCCGATCTCCTCGAACAGAGCAGCCGCATATATCGACGACTTCTTGGCCTCGCACGTCACGTGAGGCGCGAAGTAAAGCCCGAGATAGAAATCCCTCATTCCCGACGGCACGCTGCCCAGTTCCCTGCCCGTTCCCGGAGCAGTGAGACGGTGCGCGCATCTCTCCACCAGATCGGCTCTTCCGGCGATGTATCCTCCGGTCGGAGCTATGGCTCCGCCGGGGTTCTTTATCAGTGATCCTGCCATAAGATCCGCCCCGTGCAGCACCGGCTCTTCCGTGTCAGTGAACTCGCCGTAGCAGTTGTCCACGAAGATCACCGCCTTTTCATTCACCGCCTTCACCGTGTCGGCTATACTCCGGATGTCATCCAGGGAGAAAGCCCTCCTGGACTCATATCCCCTGGATCTCTGGATGTGCACTACATCGGCGCTGACCGCCTTGCGGGCGATGCCTTCATAGTCCGGTTCCCCGTTTATGAGCGGCACCTCGTCATATCTGACTCCGAAATCCATTAGCGAGCCGTATCCCTCACCGGTGAGCCCGATCACGGGCTGCAGCGTGTCGTATGGTCTTCCCGTAGCCGCGAGCAGTGTATCCCCGGTCCTGAGAAGGCCGAAAAGAGCGACCGTGAGCGCGTGTGTGCCGCTGAGGATATGAGGTCTGCACAGCGCGTCTTCCGCGCCGACGCAGTCGGCAAACACCCTGTCGAACGTATCTCTTGCGGTATCGCCGTACCCGTATCCCGTCGACTGTCCGAGGTGCTGCAGTCCCACTCTGTTTCTGATGAACGAATCCAGGACTTTGAGCTGGACGGCATCCCTGACTTTTTCACACTCGGAAAACAGGTCACGGCATCTGGCCATGATCCTTTCATCCAGTTCGCAGTATTCCTTCGGAATTCCGTAATTCTCAAACAACATCTCAGCTCAGTTCCTCGACCAGTGATTTGAAGTGTCTGCCCCTCTCCTCGAAATTGGAGTACATGTCAAAACTCGCGGATGCCGGTGAGAAGAGGACCACGTCGCCCGGCTCGGCTATCTGCCTCGCCGCGCTTACGCACTGCGGTACGTCGCTGAGCCTCTCTATCCTGATGCTGTCCGAGAAGCCCTCGCAGTTTCGCAGTTCGCGCTCGATAGCGTCCGCGGTGTCGCCGCAGAGCAGAACAGCCTTGACGTTGTTGTTTATGATCTCCGGAGCCAGCGGGGCGTAGGATATCTTTTTGTCATAGCCTCCGGCTATAAGGACAATAGGCTCCTCAAAGGACCTGAGTCCCGCGATCGTCCTCGTCGGGGAGGACGCGATCGAATCGTTGTAATAATCGACGCCGTCGAGAGATCTCACGAACTCTATCCTGTGCTCCACCCCGGTGAAACTGCTCACTGTAGAGGCAAACACGTCATCCGGAACAAGTCCCTTTACCGCGCAGTAAGCTGTGGAGACGTTCTCCTTGTTGTGCTCTCCCCTGAGCTTTATGTTCCTGAGGTCCATGACCACGTGTTCGGTTCCGTCTTCCACGCCTATCAGCTTCGAATCAGCGCTGACATAGGCTCCGTTGCCGACTTTTCCGTATCTGCTGAACCATCTGACCTCGCCTTTGGCTTCCTGTGCCATCTGCACAGTTATGTCGTTCGCCGCATTGAATACCGAAACAGAACCCCTGTCCTGCCACAGGTATATGTTCTTCTTGGCTCCGACGTACTCGTCCATGTCCTTATGATGATCCAGATGATTCGGCGTGACGTTCGTGACTACTGATATCGACGGGCTCTTCCTCATGGAGATCAGCTGGAAACTGGAAAGTTCCACTACGGCTATGTCCTCCGGCTTAACGTCATCTATCACCGGGAAGAGCGGTATGCCTATGTTTCCCCCGAGGTGCACCGTGAATCCCTGTGCCTCGAGAGTCCTGGCGATCAGCGTCGTCGTTGTGGTCTTTCCGTCGCTGCCGGTCACCCCGATTATCCTGCACGGGCAGTGGTCGAAGAAGCTCTCCATCTCTGAAGTGATCTCCACCCCGGCCGCTATGGCGTCCTGGATCTCAGGCTTGGTCCAGTCGATCCCGGGCGTCCTGAATATAAGATCGGCCTGTCTCAGATGACTGAGATATTCCTCGCCGAGACACATGGACACACCGAGAGATTCGCATTCCCTGCCGAAATCTCCCAGCTGTTCCAGGCTCTTGCGGTCACACAGAGTGACTGCGGCGCCTTCCCTGACGAAACGCCTTATGAGCTCCCTGTGGCTTATGCCCGCTCCAAGGAAGAAGACTTTCTTCCCCTTCAGGCTGCTGTAATAGTTTCTGAGATCCTCTGTCATATCACTGCCCTGCTTATCTTTCTATCTCGACGGCGCCGTATCTCCTTATGCCGGAGATGAGCACGCTGTTCTCACCGAATACTTCCGTGAACCTGCGGCTGAATTCCTCCACCTCGTCATCCGGTACGAACGCCTCAGCCGTTCCCGCGAATCCTCCGCCCTGGACCCTGCACGCTCCCTTACCGTTGAGGAGATGCTTAGCATAGGCGATGCTGAATGCGAGGCTCCTGTTTGCCGGGTCCTCCGGAGACACGTTTTCAAGGACCTGCTGGGATGATGCACCGGATTCATTTATGAGCCTGAGGAATCCGTTTATATCCGAAGCCTTGAGCGCGTCCTTCTCCATGACGGCCCGCATGTCATCGTCAAAGAAATGCATCGCGCGCATGATGGCGCGGTCGCTCACTTCTCCCCTTATCCTGCCTATGCTGTCATAGAACTCCTGCGGATTCACTTCCCTCAGGTAGTCCTTTCCCAGCGCCTTGGCAACGGTGAACATCTCCGCGGGGATAGAGGCGTACTGATCCGTAAGGGATGCATGACTGCCCTTGGAGTTGAGTATGCACAGAGTATATCCGCAGTCTGCGAAATCAAAATCTATCTTCTCTACCTCGGGAGATCCCTCATCCCGGAAATCGATGAAAACAAAGCCGCCGCATGCGGAAGCCATCTGGTCCATAAGTCCGCACGGTTTGCCGAAATGGACGTTCTCAGCGTATTTTGCCGCCTTAGCCAGCTCCGCTTCCGCGATGGAGCTTCCGTTGAACAGTCCGCTGATGACTGCGCCTATCAGCACACCGAAGCATGCGGAGCTCGACATGCTGCCTCCCGCAGGCACATCCGAATCGATAACTGCCGAAAATCCGCCCAGCGCATATCCCCGGTCGGCGAGATATTCAGCGACGCCTCTGACGAAGGCCTTAGAGGTGCCCTCGTCTTCCCTCACGGGAGAAAGATCTTCCAGAGAGACGTCGATGCTTCCGAATCCCAGAGATTCAATATGTATCACGTCCTGTTCACAGGTCGCCGCGGAAGCAAGCATGCAGTATTCCACTGCAGCAGCCAGCACCCTGCCGTGCTGATGATCCGTATGATTTCCGCCTATCTCGACCCGTCCCGGAGCGGAGAAGAAACGCGCTTCGCCCGCACCGTTAGACGAAAGGATCTTCCCGAGTTTATCCATCCTCTCTTCCGTGATGCCAGGCACGAGCCTGTAACTGACTTTTTCCAATTCCGTATCTCCTTGGCTGTGTTATTATCGTTCCGACAAAAAGAAATCCCCTCAAGGGGAGATTATGCCTGACCTGTTTTATCTTCCGAACAGCGAGATCATGGGTCTGCCTGCAGGCAGAATTCATGCTGTTCCTGTTTCATTATCACTTTATCATTTCCCTTTCTATTTTTCCATACGTATGATTGACAAGAGATTGGGAAATACTTATAATTCTCTTTGTCACATCAGATGCGGGTGTAGTTCAATGGTAGAACGTCAGCCTTCCAAGCTGAACACGAGGGTTCGATTCCCTTCACCCGCTCCATTGAGAGCACATCGGGCAGATGTGCTTTTTTATTGCTTACGTATATTGTTTTTCCTTTAATTTAAAGGGATCTCACAACTGTAAAGTAATATGGCATTACAGCAAAACAGGAGGAGCCGGATACGGTTCCTCCTGTTTTTTGGTGCCGCTGACGGGGGTCGAACCCGTATGCCTTTCGGCGAGGGATTTTAAGTCCCTTGTGTCTGCCAATTCCACCACAGCGACGCAGATCAACTCTGCGATCTGACTGCTACAGATTATAGTTTTTCCCTCTTGTCCGTGTCAACGCGAACCTTCTTCCGTCAAAAGAATGGTATAATTAGCGCAGACTCAAAGACTTGGAGCTGTAAATGGGAAAGCGTGTTTTTATCATTGTATGCGACAGCATGGGCATCGGGAACGCTCCCGACGCGGAGCTGTTCGGGGATGCGGGCACCGATACCCTGAGAGCGCTGGACTCCAGCGGTCTTCTGGAAGTCCCGACCCTTGAATCGCTCGGGCTGTTCAATATAGAAGCCGTGGATTACCGCAAAGGTACCGCTCACCCGCTAGCGAGCTATGCCCGCGCGGAAGAGAGATCCATGGGAAAGGATTCCACGATAGGACACTGGGAGATCGCAGGCATCGTCTCAAGAGAGCCCCTGCCCGTCTTCCCCGACGGGTTTCCGGAGCATCTCGTGAAAAAACTTGAGGATGCCATCGGACGCAGACTGGTCTGCAACCTCCCGTACTCAGGTACCGATGCCATAAGGGATTTCGGAGAGCACCACCTGATGACCGGAGATCTGATCGCGTACACTTCGGCAGACAGCGTCTTCCAGATAGCGGCGCATGAGAGCATCGTTCCTCCGGAAGAGCTGTACCGGATATGCCGCATATGCAGGCAGGTGCTTGATGAGGATCCCCGCACCGCGGCAGGAAGAGTCATCGCGAGACCTTTCACCGGTCTGGACAGCGCCGGATTCAGGCGCACCTCCAACAGACACGACTTCTCCATCTCTCCTCCGGGCAGGACCATGCTGGACCTTATAAGCGGTGCAGGACTTGATGTCATCAGCATCGGAAAGATCTGGGATCTGTTTGCCGGTTCCGGGATAACCGAAGCAGTTTCGACAGGAAGCAATGACGACGGGATGCGAGCTGCCTGCGAGACAGCCGGAAAGGATTTCAGCGGTCTGGCATTCATCAATCTTGTGGAATTCGACACCGTATACGGACACAGGAGAGACATAGAAGGATACGCCAAAGCAGTCAGCGCATTTGACTCTCAGCTGGAAGAGCTGATCGGCAGACTGAGAGAAGATGATCTTCTCATTATTACCGCTGACCACGGCTGCGACCCATCATATACCGCGACAACTGATCACACCAGAGAGTGCGTGCCGGTTCTCGTCTACAGCAGGAAATATCCGTCCAGAGATCTCGGAAAGCTCAGCACCTTCGCCGACATAGGCTGCACGGTCTGCGATTACCTGGGTGTTCCATTTGATGAACTGGACGGCACGAGTTTTCTTTCGGCGCTCACTTAAAAAGCGGCGCGCTCCGCGCACCGCTCACAAACTGAATACATAGAATCGTTCATCCGGGACGGAGGGCCGTTTTCTGCAGAAGCAGAACGCTCCTCCGTTCTTTTCTATCATCCTGATGGAACGCTCGTTGTCCGGCATCGCGCCTGCTATGACCGCGTCCGCCCCGAGTACGGAACGCGCATATGACAGCACCGCCTGAAGGGATTCTGTGCCGAAGCCTCTGCCCTGATGTTCCGGGAAAAGGTAGAAAGCGCACTCATATATCTCCAGAGAATCAAATACCTCTGTCACGGAATTCCTGAACAGCGATATATTTCCTATCACCTCGCCGTCCAGCGTCACCGCGAAGGCGGTATCCAAAGCCACATAGTGATCGAACAGTTCCCCGGATGGAACTCTCCTTCCGGTCCATCTCAGGACCCGCGGATCGTCGGACAGCCGCAGGAAATCGTTCCTGTCCTCCGGTCTCCATCTGCGCAGCACCAGGCGTTCGGTGCGCATGACAGCCTCTTTCAGCAGCACAGGAAGAACCTCCCCCCGCACAAGGTATTGAGCAGGCACAGCCCAAGACACATCGGATCTATCGCAGGCGCCGGCATGGAGTTCGATCTTGTATGATACCTCAGTCCTCCGTTTTTGATCTCGGACATCGCATTGCGGTAGGTGGGATTCCCGGGCTCAAGTTCGCATGCCCTTCTTATGTGATCCATTGCCGCCAGCCGGTTGCCCAGGCCCTGGCTCGCACATGCGCTGAAATAGTACCACCTGGCGTTCCTCCGCTCCTGAGGGACTCTTCCGAGCCATTGCTGAGCGTTGGAATATGCCCCCATCCTCAGGCTCTGATAGGCCTGATCCATGGGATCCGCCGATGAATATGCCCGCTCGGGCTGCTGATAATTGCTGTAGAAACTGAATCCGAAAGGCCCGAACTGGAAGAAATCGTAGTTTCGGCTGCCGGTTCCGTAACTGCCCGTGGAATAACTGCCGTAAGGTCTCTGTCCCGAAGAGGGGCCGGTGCCGGATGAAGCACTAGAGCGTGCCCTCGCCGCAGGGTTCTTTATCTCTTCGTACGCTGCATTTATCTCATTCATTTTCTGCTCCGCAGAACTGTCGCCCTGGTTGACGTCAGGGTGATATTTCTTGGCGAGAGCTCTGTATGCTTTTTTTATCTCCTCGTCCGTCGCATTGCGCGGAACGCCGAGCACTTCATAAGGATCGCGGTACATTCTGTTCTCCGGTCGTCTTGTCTTTCAGTGACTGTCTGTACTTGCCGGTCATACCGGAATAGATGATGCTGTCCAGTATGGGGCTGTATTCTACTATGGGCAGGAACCCGTATATATCCGAGATGTCTCCCAGGAAAAGATCGAGTGCGCTGTTCTGCCATTCCCCGGTATCCATTCCCGGCTGACTGAGAGGATTGTACCGTCCGCGCTTTATGTCATCCTTAAGGTCCAGCACGGCGTCCAGCAGGTAAAGATACCTCCCTACCGCCTCTCCGAACCTTCGGAGATGGCCGGCCCAGTGATCTTCCTGATCGTACACGAAGATCTCCCCCAGCAGTTCTCCGAAAGCATTGCACAGCGCATCTGCATCCCCGGAACGGCTCTGCTCAAGCGCCGATATGCGCTCGATGCCTTTCCTTACTGCCTCGCTCTGTCTGGGCAGCTCCTCCGACGCTCTTTCAAACGGTTTCTGCAGCAGCTTTGAAGCTGACAGCTTTACAGGATCATGCTCGTCCTTCCAGTCATCCAGAGCCTTGTAGTACGCCAGGATCACACCGGTATCTGCGGCGTATTCGCTGAATTGGTTCAGAACTATATCCGCTCCTTTAAGCGGATGTACCGGACACCTAACGCGCGACGCCGTCTCTTCCGGCTCATACATGGAACTGAGCACCATCCACAGGAACACTAGATCATAACTGAGGGACAGCGTGCCGCGGACGAGGCCGTTCTTTCTCAGGCAGGAACATATCCCGCAGTACGCGGAACGGTACTGCCTGAACTGCCCATCAGTCAGGCTGGCTCTGTCTGCTACCAGATATCCGAACACGGCAATGACCTCCGCAATAAATCTAGCATACAGTTTTTAAGGAACTGTTTCCTAAAGAGATAAGCGCCGTCGTCATACTGACGGCGGCGCATTTGTAGATAAGGATTATTCCTCTTCCTCTTCCCTGAGGTCTGCGGCGTCCGCGATGACCTTTGCCTCGAGATTTCCGGGCAGCGGATCGTAGCGGAGGAAGTCAAGGGAGAACGTCCCGCGTCCCTGAGTAGAAGATCTCATGAAGGCTGTGAAGTCCTGCATCTCTGCTTCCGGAACTTCGGCTTCGACGAGCATCAGTCCGTCGTCCGTGGGGTTCATGCCGAGGACACGGCCGCGGCGCTTCGTGACTTCACTCATGATATCGCCGGTGTTGTCGTTGGGCACATATGCCTTGAGCGTGCAGATGGGCTCAAGAAGAGTGGGTTTCGCCTGTGCGCAGGCTGCCTTGTAGGCAAGACGCGCTGCGGACTTGAAGGCGACTTCCTTGGAGTCGACGGGGTGATACTTTCCATCGTACAGTGTCGCGCGGAATCCGACCATCGGATATCCTGCGAGAACGCCGTGAAGCATCGCTTCCCTGATTCCCTTTTCAACGGCGGGGATGAATTCCTTCGGAACCGTTCCGCCGACGACTGCGTTGACGAACTCGAAATCTTCTCCGGGGAGAGGCTCGAATCTCATCTCAACGACACCGAACTGGCCGGCGCCGCCGGACTGCTTCTTGTGCTTGCCTTCCGCTTCGGCTGTTCCGCGGATGGTCTCGCGGTAAGCGATCCTGGGAGCCTGCAGGCCGACTTCAACTCCGAACTTGGATTTGAGCTTGCCTACCACGACTTCGAGGTGCTGCTCGCCGAGGCCGGAGATGATCTGCTGGCCGGTCTCGCTGTTGACGTGATATGAGACTGTCCTGTCCTCTTCCAGGAGCTTCTGGATTCCGGAAGAGATCTTTCCCTCGTCGCCCTTGTTCGCGGCGTAGATGGCCATGGACATCGTGGGCTTCGGGAACTCTATGGACTTGACGTTGAAGATCTTGTCTGCTTCGCAGAGAGTATCTCCCGTATGGGTGGATGTGAGCTTCGTTACGGCTCCGATATCACCTGCGGAGATCTCCTTCGTATCGACCTGCTTCTTGCCTCTGATGACAAGGAGCTTGCCGGGTCTCTCGGATTCGCCGCTGGCGGCGATGACGGGAGAACTGGAATCTGTGAGTTTTCCGGAGAGTACCTTGACGAATGAGAGCTTTCCGACGAACGGGTCGGCAACGGTCCTGAATACGTACGCGACCAGAGGTCCGTTCTCATTGATATCGAGCTTGACGGCATTTCCGTCCTTGTCGGTCACTTCGTAGTCTTCCTCATCGGAAGGAGCGGGCATGAGCGCTGAGAAATACTTCAGAGCAAGATCGATGCCCTCGCGGGTGATGCTGTCTCCGGCGATGACGGGATAAAGTGTTCCGGCCTTTGTTCCCTTCTTGATTCCGCCGATGAGCTCATCGTGCGTGAAGGGCTCCTCTGCGAAGAACTTCTCCATGAGATCGTCATCGACTTCGGCGACTGCCTCGTTGATGTCGTTCATCAGTTCGTCGATGTATCCGTTGGTATCCGGCACGGGCACCTCTGTGGGCTTTCCGTCCGTATATGTGTAAGCTTTGTTCTCCAGCAGGTCCACGAAGACCGTGGGCTTGCCTTCCTCGATAACGGGCAGGACTACAGGGCAGACTCCGGAACCGAAGTGATCTTCGAGATCCTTGAATGTCTTTCTGAAGTCAGCGTTCTCAACGCTTGTGCTTCCCACGAAGAACATGATGGAGCGCTTGTTGTTCTTGGCGAGCTTGAATGCCTTCTCTGTGCCGACGCTGACTCCGCTTCTTGCGGAAAGGACAACGGCAACACCTTCTGCCGCCTGAACGCCCTCATACATTCCCAGTTCGAAATCGAACAGGCCGGGAGCGTCGAGGAGATTCATCTTGACTCCGTTGTACTCCAGAGGAGCGACTGCGAGCGAGATGGATGCCTTGCGGCGGATCTCTTCATCTTCGAAGTCCATGACTGTCGTTCCGGCTGCTACGGAACCGAAACGGTCAGAGGACTTGGTGAGGAACAGAAGCGCTTCGGCAAATGATGTCTTACCGGCAGAGCTGTGTCCGGCAAGCAGGATATTGCGGATCTTTTCCGGTGCGAATCCCATTAAATGATTTCCCCCTAAATATTGATGTACCTTATCTGGTTTGTTTGCAACATTTAAATTCTATCATAACGGCAGGACAATTCAAATACCTTTTTAGCGTATATGTCCTGTGCCGGTTATTTAATCGCTATCACTATCAGATGGATGATGCTCCAGATCACCTGGAACATAGCCACAGAAAGTATGCTCACGGTATCGAGTCCTCCGACGAGCGCCAGTACTGCCGCGAGCACGGTGCCCACCGCCATGCCGGCAAGTCCTACTACGGATGATGTGTCAGCGCCGGAGATCAGGTCGTTGCACCCTATCTGTCCCTTCAGGAAAGCGCCGACAGAGCCGACGTGAGTCAGTGAGGACGGGCTGTGGATGGTGTACTCGGTCATCCTCGCGAGTTCCTGCATCGAGCTGTCTCTCACCATGGTGACCATCGACTGAGGTATCCCGTACATCCGGGATATCTTTTCGGGCGAGATGATGAAGTCCCTGGTCCTGACGATGATGCTTATGTCGTTCTTGACGAGTCCGTCAAGCATGCGCTTCATCTCCTCGTCGGGAGAATAGCCGACGACGAACATCGCGTACAGCTTCCCTGCAACCGCGAGATAAATGGCGTCCCTTGTTGAGGATTTTGTGTATCTGTCCTCATAGTCTCTCGACGGAACTTCGATGTCGTGTGATTCCAGCATCTCCCTTCTGCCGACCAGGATACGGTTCTGATCGACCCAGAAGCTGAATCCGAGCCCCTCCTCATAGACGACGCTGTCCGTGTCGAAGAGCATGTCCGTCTTTCCCTGAATGACCTTCAGGAACATGTGCGACATGGTGTCGCATGAGTGGATGAGCACCGAGGCGGCATACAGGATGGCCTGATCGATCCTCTCCTTCTCAAAGGTCTTTATCCCGTGCAGAAGCACCTTCTCCCTCGGGAACAGTTCTCTTCCCTCGAGCACCACGCAGTTCGCGCTGGCAACATCTTCGGCTGCTGCATATCCAGGTACTACGGCGCCTATCCTGTTGAGCTTGAGCTGGAGCTTGTGGATCGGCAGTTCGAACATCAGTGAGGACATGAACGGAGCGCTTATCGCTGCCGCAAGTGCCGATACTCTGACAGCTTCGGCTGCCGAGAGATCCTTCACAAAGTAGGAGATGACTCCGAGCGCTGCGCATATGAGAGCGGCGATCGGTTCGACTTTTCTCGTCTTGTTGAAATCCGCGTCATCAGTATCGCAGTAATCGGCGAACCTGTCGGTATATCCGGTCCTGTGGCTGATCAGGATGCCTGTTGAAGACTTCGGCAGGTCGTTTGAAAGCATCTGCACGACCGACTGATCCGTCACGACGGTAGATGCGTATTTCTGGGGATTCTCAGAGACAGAACGGAAGTTCTTGTTATCCCTGAACGCCTTGAGCATCGCCCCAATATCACACATCAGAAGGGTGACGGAGGCGATGACAGCGGAATATCCCTTCTCGGGATAGGAATCCGCAGCTATGCATACCACCGGTTCAGCCAGAGCGAGCAGTGATGAGAATCCCGCCAGCGAGGTGAGCTTCGGTTTAGAAGTGAACATCGCCGCTATTCCCGGGAACACCGTTTTCCAGTTTGCCGCGATGGCGGCAGCCATGCAGACCGCAGTGACGATGGAAGCAGTCCTGCTGTTGCCGGTCCCTTTGATGAATCCGATATACGCGAACGCGATGATCACGATCGCTGCCACAGCAGTGATGACGCAGGCGATCACGGATGAAGTGATCCTCCTGGAAAGCAGGTCGTACAGCGCATCAGGGTTCTCTTCCCTGTCGGTCCCGCCGTCGCTCTCGTCGAGGTTGTTTATCTCATCCACATGAAGCTTCCTGCGGTTCTGTTTCTTGGTATCCTTGTGCTCGACAATGACAGTGTCTCCGAAGAGCTCACGGAAGTTGTCGTCCATGCTCTCCCTTATGTTGAGGATGCCCTGGGTCGTGCTGTCCTTCTGCTTGTCGTCCAGGCGGAGGCTTCCCGTCGCCTCCGGATCATCCTGAGGTCTCGCCGATTCAGGTATCTGATCGTCGTCGAGCTGAGGGATCACGTTGAATGAGGCCGTCTTTTCGCGGAACAGCGGGTGATCTTCTACTCCGGAGCGCGTGAAATCGGCGTCATCCTCATCATCTTCATCATTTTCTTCCACGGACCCGTCGCTTTCGGTGTTCTGTCCGAGGCTGAATTCGCCGGTATACTCCGTCGTGACAGCATCGAAACTTCCGGTCAGCTGTTCGCTGATGGACCTCAGGTTCCTGGGTTCCTGCACGTCCGTTTCCGCCGTTCCTGCTGCGTCTTCTTCAGTTTCATTCTTCAGTTCAGAGAGATCGGGCACCTCCTTGGTAGGCGCATCCGCGGAAACTTCCTCCTCTGAAGCGGTCTCCTCCTGCCTGTTTGCAGAATTGAGCGATTCAAGGATGCTCGTCACGGAAGGCACGGAGACCGCCGCCGGTCCCTCAGCCTCGGCAGAGTCCGGATCCTTGCCCTCGATCTCGGCCTTTTTCCTCCTGATCTCCGCTAACAGAGAATCGATATCATATCTGTTGTCAGCCAAATTAATATCCTCCATCAAGAGATTCGCTGTCTGACTATCTCATATATCACCGCACTGGCCGCAGCCGATGCGTTGAGTGAATTCACCTGTCCGAACATGGGAAGAGACACCACACCGTCGCACACCTCTCTTACCAGTCTGGAAACTCCGAACCCCTCCGATCCTATGACCATGGCGATGGGTCCCGTAAGGTCGGTGTCGTAGCAGTAGGCACCTCCCATATCGGCGCAGAAGCAGAACACTCCCGCCTTCTTGAGTTCCCTTATGGTGTTCACGATATTGGTCACCCGGCAGATCGGTATATGACTGCAGGCACCCGCTGAAGTGCGGTGCACCGTGGCGTTTACTCCGGCTCCCCTGCGCTTCGGGATTATCACTCCGCTCACTCCGGCGCACTCAGCGGTCCTGAGTATCGCGCCAAGGTTGTGCGGATCCTCGATCCCGTCGCATATGACGATGAACGGTGCCTTTCCGGATTCCCTGGAAGCATTCAGTATGTCGCCGAGCGGGACATAATCGCAGAATGAAGCACTGACTGCGACGCCCTGATGACGCTCGCTTCCGCATATGCGGGTGAGCTTCTGTGACGGCACCGTCTTTATTACCGCACCGCTTCCCGCAGCAAGTGCCCTGTAGAAGGAGAGGTCCTTCTCGGAGGTCTCGCTGCTGACGAACAGTGTATCGGCATGTCTTCCGCTCCGGAGAAATTCGGTGACGACATTTCTGCCGTACAGAATGCCGTTTTCCTCTTCGGTCTGCTCTTTTTTTATGCTCTTAGTATCATTTGTTCCCATGCGTGTGATTATACCACAAAGAAGCACATTAGTTGATTATTAAATAGCGTTTTCCATATACTTTTAACAGATTGTTGCGAATTGCCCGGGACAGGAGCACTTTTTTTATCGGTTCCTGTCACTGCCGCTCACCCGGAACAGTGAGGAAACTGCCGGCTGCCGGACAGGCGACGGTCAGATTACAAACTGTATTCTGTTTTATTCATGTTTTTTCTGTCGAAAAGTCTGTTGAAGATGTTGAAAAGTCCTTTGTTTAGGTAGTTTCTGCAGCTGCAGGCGATGCATAAACGGTTGAAAACGAAGAATAAAACTTACAGACAAAATAACAGACTGGAATCAAATCAGAAAGAAGGCGGAGCTCAACGTGGAGACAGTATTTCACATCTCTGGTTTCTCACTTTCCAACACCCTCAGCTGCGGTCAGTGTTTCAGGTTCAGACAGGACAGGAGCGGTGCATTTACAGGCGTAGTCGGAGACCGCATGATCATCCTGAGACAGGAAGGCGACGACGTGATCGCTGCCGACTGTTCCGGGGACGATCCGTCCTGGATCGGCGACTATCTCGGACTCAGCGAGGATTACAGCGCCATCAACTCACAGCTCTCAGCCGATAAAAAACTCGCCGAGATCACGGCTTTATGCGGCGACATACGGATCATGAAGCAGCCCTTCTGGGAGACTCTGGAGAGCTTTATCATATCCCAGAACAACAACATACCGAGGATACAGAAGATAATTGACAAGTTCTGCGAGCTGTTCGGCAGAGACATGGGCGGATACCACGCCTTCCCGCTCGCGGAGGATGTAGCCGTTCTGCGGGAGGATGACCTTGCGGAGCTTCACTGCGGCTACAGAGCGCCGTATCTCATCGACGCAGCGCGCAGGGTGGCATCCGGTGAGATAGACGAGGACATGCTCAGAAAACTTCCGCTGGACGATGCACGCAGCAGCCTCATGACGATCAAAGGCGTAGGTCCCAAGGTCGCTGACTGCACTCTGCTGTTCGGTCTGTACAGACTTGACGCGTTCCCAAGGGATGTATGGATCAAGAGGGCCATGGCTCAGCTCTTCCCCGGCGGACTTCCGGAATGTGCCTCACGATATGCAGGCATCGCCCAGCAGTACATATTCCACTACGCCAGAAACGAAGGAATGCTGGACAGGGATTGATGCAAAGTGACCGAAAATGCCCTGCAAGTTTGTCACTTGTGCGATTACACAAGCAGACGATGTTTGAAGTATGATAGATATAACAAAAAAACGGTCATGGAGGTCAAGTAAATGCGTTACAAGCACTTTAACTCAGCAAACGCTGATATCTCCGCGATGTGTATAGGCACCTGGCCAATGGGAAACACATACGGTGAGATCACCGTGGAAGACAGCATAGATGCCATCCACGCGATGGTGGACAACGGAGTCAATATCCTCGATACCGCTCCGGATTACGGTGCCGGATATTCCGAGACCGTAGTCGGAAAGGCTCTCAAGGAGCTGGACCGCAGCAAGATCTTCGTGGCGACGAAGGTCGGCGCCGCAAGGACCACCCTGAAGGCAGTCCGGACGGAAGCATTCTATGCCCGTGACGGCAGATACGAGAACGTTCTCTATGAGTGCGAACAGTCCCTGAGGAGACTCGGGACCGACTACATCGACTTCTACTTCGTGCACTGGCCGGATCTCGACACGCCGTTCTCCGAGACGATGGAAGCCATGAAGACCCTCAAAAAACAGGGAAAGATCCGGTTCGTAGGTCTCAGCAACTTCCAGAAAAACCAGATAATCGAGTGCCAGAGAGTATGCCAGATCGACGCGATCCAGCCTCCTTATTCAATGGTCGTCAGAAGAGACGAGGAACTGCTCAAGTGGGCAGCGGCAAGCCGGCTCAACACCTTCACATACGGCTCCATCGGCGGCGGCATCCTCTCCGGAGCGTTCCGCACCGAACCGACATTCGAACAGAGGGATCCCAGGAACTATTTCTATCCCTTCTTCAAGGAGCCTCATTTCAGCAAGGTCATGAAGGTAGTCGATGTCCTCGACAAGATAGGCGAGGAAGTCGGAAGGCCGACGGTGCAGGTCGCGATCAACTGGCAGACCCAGAAGGATTACGTATCCACTGCCATGGTCGGCGTGAGGAACAGAAAGGAAGCCGAGATGAACTGTGCCGCGTTCGACTGGATGCTGAGCGACGAACAGATCAAGCTCATCGACGACGCCATAGCGGAGAACATCGACTTCGACGGATCCGATCCCAGGATAAACGGACCCAGAAGATAACATTTTATTGTCAAACAAAAACGGGGCTCT
>CACYBC010000059.1 GCA_902772615.1 uncultured Ruminococcus sp. | reverse complement strand
CGATTCGACTCCCCGCTGCACGGCCTGCCTGGCGAACAGGTCATGGGTGTTCCTGGATATGAGCCTGGTCAGAAGGAACGACATGGGCGTCAGAAGAACGACTGACAGGGCTATCCAGAAATTGAGTCTCCACATGCAGATCAGCGTGCCTATTATCGTGGCGACACCTGTCAGAAGGTTTGAGAAACCGAGGAGCAGACCATCGGTAAAAATGTCGGCGTCCGAGATGATCCTGGATGCGGTATCTCCGGACGGATGCGAGTCAAGATATGATACCGGCAGACGCTGCAGATTGGTGAAGGCATCGTTCCTGACCTCATCCACGACAGAACTTACGACCCTGCCGGAAAGAAGGTTCGCCAGCCACATGGAGATCCCGTTCGATGCGGCATAGACTGCGCAGATCTTAAGGCAGGAAACTATCTCGCCGAGATCCATGCTGCCGAGGTCGCTTAAAAGATCGATGGCTCTGCCGATATATACCGGGATCCTGAGCGTGCAGAAGACGCTGACGCCGTACAGAATGACCGCCAGAACCAGCGCGGGTATATGCCGTGATGTATAGCTCAGCGCTCTCGCAAGGGAAGAATTCCTTTTCATGCTTATTCCTCCTCTCCTGCGGCTGACTGGGACTCCGCTATCTCGATGTATACGGGGCAGGCGGCGATCAGTTCGTCGTGGGTGCCCATGCCCGCGACGGTACCGTTGTCCAGTACGATTATCCTGTCGCAGTTTTTTATGGATGAGATGCGCTGGGATACCGTGATCACTGCAGGATCCCACGGGAGCGCGGATATGTTCTTCCTTATCCGGGCGTCGGTGGCAAAATCCAGCGCTGAGAAACTGTCATCGAATATAAGCACCGGGGCTTCCTTTAGGAGAGCCCTCGCTATGCACAGCCTCTGCTTCTGACCGCCGGACAGGTTCCGCCCGTTCTGCTCGACTCTGGCGTCAAGACCGCCCCGGTCCGCTGTGATCAGTTCCTCCGCGCTGGCGGCGGCAACAGCCTCCGCAAGGCGTCTGTCATCGGCTTCTTCATTGCCCCAGAGCAGGTTGGATCTGATCGTCCCGGACAGAAGCGCGGATCTCTGGGGAACCACGGATATCAGTTTCCTGAGCGCCGTGCGGTCCCACTCGCGAACATCTTTTCCGAAGAACAGGACCTCGCCCTCTGTGGGCTCATAGCTGCAGGGGATCAGATTGATCAGCGCCGATTTGCCGCTGCCCATGCTTCCGATTATCCCGAGTTTCTCACCTTTGGCCAAAGTGAACGATATGCCGTCCAGGACCTTCTTGCCGGATCCTCCGAACGAGAAGGACACGTTCCTGAACTCGACCGCGATGCCGGTGTCTCCGGGCTCGGTTACCGTTCCGTCAGATTCGACGGGGGTGTCCATGACGGCTTCTATCCTGTCCGCTGCGATCGCGGCCTTGATCAGGGTCACTATCAGGTTCGCAAGCTTGACGAGCTCCACCAGGATCTGTGACATGTAGTTGTAGAGAGCTATGACCTGGCCTTTGGTGAGAGAACCGCTCCCTACGCTTATGGCTCCCCGGTAGATGAGTATGCAGATGAAGACATCGACGACGACTACGGTGGCGGGATTGAGTACCGAGTTGAGGCGTCCTACCGCGAGCTGCGCCTGCTTGAGAGCGGCTGAATTATCCGTGAAGCCCCGCTTCTCATCATCCTCTCTTCTGAAGGCTCTGAGCACCCTGACTCCCGCCAGATTCTCGCGCGTTAGGAGCAGAAGCCGGTCCTGCAGCTTCTGCACGCCCGTGTAGAGCGGTCTTCCAGCCAGGATGACAGTGAACACGATCGCCGCAAGTACGGGGATCATTATCACGAAGAGCATCGCGGCTTTCCTGTCGACAGTGAACGCCATAACCATCGCCCCGAATACCACGAAGGGGGAACGCAGAAGGAGCCTGAGCCCCATGTTTATTCCCTGCGATACCGAGTTGGTGTCGACGGACATGCGGTTCATCAGCTGCGCCGTTCCGGCGCGGTCGAGCTGTGAGTAGGAGAGCGACTGTATGTGGCTGAACAGATCCTTTCTGATGTCGCCTGTAGCTCTAGCCGCGGCATTGGCGGAAAAATACTGCGCTATCAGAGTGCAGCTGAATCCTATCAATGACAGGGCAAGAAGCAGGAGGAACGACCTGACCAGAAGTCCTCTGTCGCCGGAGGGGATGCTCTCATCCACGATCCTTATCACGACATAGGGGACAAGCAGTTCGAACACCACCTCCATCAGCTTGAACAGAGGCGCTGTGATGCATTCTTTTTTGTAGTTTTTCAGATATCTGAGAATAAGATGCATTGAACCGGTCCTTATAGTTTTTGTTAACGATATTATAATGCATTGAAGGCGCGGACGTCTCAAGAAATAAGTTGCCGGCAGCGGCATATGGGAGTTACTTTTCCTCTGCGGTCTGATACAATTAATGGAGAAAACTTTAGCGCAAAACGCTATAAACAATAAAAGGAGTCATATCATGAAAAAATGGAGATGCACAGTGTGCGGTCAGATCGTTGAATCTGACACCAGGCCTGTTGAATGCCCGCTCTGCCACGCACCGGGCGAGAAGTTCGTCGAGGTCGTTGAGACAGAGATGAGCTGGGCTGCAGAACATGTTCTCGGAGTCGCCTCCGATGTCCCGGAAGATATCAAGCAGGGACTGAGAGAGAACTTCCATGGCGAATGCAGCGAAGTCGGAATGTATCTGGCAATGGCCAGAGTCGCGTTCCGCGAAGGATATCCCGAGATCGGCCTCTACTGGGAGAAGGCAGCCTATGAAGAGGCGGAGCATGCAGCGAAATTCGCCGAACTGCTCGGCGAAGTGCTCACGGATTCCACAAAGAAGAACCTTGAGATGAGAGTGGAAGCTGAGAACGGCGCCACACTCGGCAAGTTCGAGCTTGCAAAGAAGGCAAAGGAACTGAATCTCGACGCGATCCATGACACGGTCCATGAGATGGCGAGAGACGAAGCCCGCCACGGCAAGGCATTCAAGGGCCTGCTCGAGCGCTATTTTAAATAATCGGGAGATATCGGGATGAGGATTGTCATAGAACTGATCATCGGCGGCCTTTGCGGTCTTATAGCCAATAAGATCATGGGCGGCGACAGCAGCAGTATCATCAGAAACGTGATCCTGGGCTTGGCCGGCGGTTTCGTCGGCGGTCTGATCGGAAACCTGCTGGGCGTAGGCGGAGGCTGGGTCACAGGTGTGATCCTTTCGATAGCCGGTGCCTGTCTGGTGGTCTGGATCGCCAGGAAATTCTTTAAGTAAGAACCGGTATCTGTTTCCTGAAGGAGCGGAGGGAAATCTGCTCCTTCTTTTTTTGCTGTAAAAAGAAAAGATCCCGGGACCTTGCGGTCTCAGGATCCTGTTGGTGGAGATGATGGGGATCGAACCCACTACCT
>CACYBC010000058.1 GCA_902772615.1 uncultured Ruminococcus sp. | reverse complement strand
TTCCGAAAAAAGAGGCAGAGGTACCTGCAGCAAAGAGGATAGAACTCAGCTGAACTGCTGATCGTAAAAAAACGGGACAGGCTATTTGCCTGTCCTTGTTCTTTTATGTGGTATCAGTCATTCTTGGAAGGATCTCGCGGTGCCCACGCCGCAGCAGTACCTTCAGTCTTCGTCTTCTGTTTTGTGGGAAGCCATTCGGCAAATACATGCCTGAAGCAGATCTCCCAGAAATCCCATTCGTGATTATAGCCGGGAAGAGAGAAGTTGATCGTCTCATATCCCCATTCGGGAAGGACTTTTCTGGCATTCATATGAGAGGTGTATGCAATGGCGTCGCTCTCTCCGCAGCACAGGATGAAGGTGGGAACCTTCTTTCCCTGCTCTATATTGCGTTTGGCGATCTCTTCGATATCAGGTCTTGAAATATCGGCCGGCTGCTTGGGCATAGGCCATCCGGCAGCAATGATCCTCTCACGGAATGCGCTGTGGCCGGACGGCATGACACCTTTGGGAGGTATGCCGCCTGACATGATAAGTGCATATGAATACTGCTCACACTTATCCATGGCGATCTTCATCGCTCCGCCGCTTCCCATGGAGAGACCCCCGATGAAGTTGTCCTCCCTTTTGTCGGAAAGATGCGGGAATCTGGAGAAAATGAATTCCCTTAGTTCCTCAGTTATGTATTTATAGTATTTTGCCCCTCTGGGAAAATCTGAATAAGCTGCATTATAGTTCGCGGGACAGATTATCGCGCAGTCGTATTCCACGGCATAGCGTGCGATGTTGGTCCAGTTCAGGTAGTCGGCATCATCCCCGCTTCCGCCGTGAAGCAGCCAGAGAACGGGAAACTTGCGGTCAGGTTCATATATCTCGCTCACGGATCTGCCTACGTCAAAATTCTGATCGAATCCCGGCATGATGGCGGTCACGTTCGTGGCCATTCCGAGTTCCTTGGAAATGAAGTTCAGTCTCATTACTGGCATGATCGTTACCTCCTTGTCATCCTATGAATTCTTTGACCGCGGCTTTGAGAGCACAGTCGCGGAAATCCCAGTCATCCTTTCCGGGATATTCGCGGCTCTGCACATTGAAACCGGCAGTTTTGAGATTGGTCACGGCGCGTCTCGCATAATCCGAGAGGGAGTCTTCGGAGGCATAATAGACGGCAACTTCAGGCAGCTCCGCTCCTTCGGGAACAAGCAGTTCCTCATCTCCGGGAAGTGCGTCATCGAGAGGCAGGTGAGGAATAAGGCCCTGTTCGGCGATGCGGGCGTTGATGTCCTTGAAATACCCGTCCTTGATGCCTTTTTCAAATACCCCGCCGATCATGAAAACTTTGCTGTATTTGTCTGTGTTCCTGAGGGCGGCCTTCAGAGCGCCGTATGCGCCAAGTGAGAAGCCTCCTATGTAGTTGTCCTCTTTCCTGTAGGAAAGCGCGAATGTACCGTGCCCGAGACTCCAGAGCTCCTCCGTGATGTAATCGATGAACTTCTGGTTCGTGGGATCATTGGAATACATCCTGTTCAGAGGCGCGGGCATCACGACCGCTATGCCGGTCTCGTCGGCGTACCTCTGGATCGAGGTGTAGTGAAGTTCCTCGATGTCGTCGCCATATTCGGACGGCAGCAGCCAGAGAGTTCTGAATCTGACATCACGCGGATACAGTTCACTTAAGTCCTTGCCGGCATCGATGCCGGGTCTGAAACTCGGCAGGATCACTGTAAAGTTGCTCTGCATTCCAAGTTTCATGGACAGGATATTCATCTGAAGAGTTGCCATGTATATAATATCCTCCTTGCTTTTTCTTAATTATAAAACTCGTACGAAGCATACGGACAGAAAAAGGGTTTGTATTAAATGCAGAAAATATACATCGTTTTTTGTTAAAAATACCCTTTTTGGAGTGTGTTTCAGATTGACACCTATATCCGGTAAGGGTTAGAATTAGTTCATCTGACTTGGGAAGAGTCTATATGCCTTGAAAAAGGCATTTTCCGAAGCAAGATGATTTGACCGCTTCCTTTACCGGAAGCCAAGGCCATACGGACAGCCGGGTCGAATGCCGATTGGAAAGCCGCATCAGCGGCCGGCAACTTTTGTTGCCTTATTGATTGAGTTAAAAGCTCAGTTTCTAAGTTGGTTACTTTATAACCGATGCCTGGCAGGGCATAAAACTTGTGAAATGGTCAATAAGAGTAGTAAAAAGTTTTTTTGCTGCAAGACTCTTTAAACCAAGCAGGATTCAGCACCGTATCCCGGCAAGCGGGATGCGGACGGGAATATCAGCACTCACAGGTGATATGCGCTCAGCAGCATATCACCTTTTTCATTATTACTGGATCAGAGAGGCGCGATCATGGAGAAGATCATCGAGCTTAAAAACATCAGCAAATCCTATGACGGAGAGAGGGTGCTCAACAACATCAATCTTGACATCTACGACAATGAGTTCCTGACTCTTCTCGGCCCGTCAGGGTGCGGCAAGACTACTACGCTGCGCATCATCGGCGGATTTGAACAGCCTGACGAAGGCGACGTGATCTTCATGGGTGAGCGCATCAATGACGTTCCCGCTCACAAGAGGAACGTCAATACGGTGTTCCAGAGATACGCTCTGTTTCCTCACCTCAATGTTTTCGAGAACGTAGCATTCGCACTCAGAGAGAGAAAGGTGCCCAAGGACGAGATCGAGGAGAAGGTCCATGAGATGCTCTCGCTCGTCATGCTGTCAAATTTCGCTAAGAGAGATGTGACCAGCCTTTCCGGCGGTCAGCAGCAGAGAGTCGCGATAGCCAGAGCCCTTATAGCTCAGCCCAAGGTACTGCTCCTCGACGAGCCCCTCGGAGCTCTGGATCTGAAGCTGCGCAAGGACATGCAGCAGGAACTGAAGAAGATCCAGAAGGCGACCGGCATCACGTTCATATTCGTGACGCACGACCAGGAAGAAGCACTGACGATGTCTGATACCGTCGTCGTGATGAGTGAGGGAAAGATACAGCAGATAGGCACACCCATAGATATCTACAACGAGCCCGTGAACGCTTTCGTGGCAGATTTTATCGGCGAGAGCAATATCCTGGACGGTGTGATGCTCGAGGACTACAAGGTCAGATTCGCCGAACATGTCTTCAAATGTGTCGACAAAGGATTCGGGACCAATGTTCCGGTAGATGTCGTCATCAGACCCGAAGACGTCGATATCGTGAAGCCTGAAGAAGGAATGCTGCGAGGGACGGTCACATCAGTGACCTTCATGGGAGTCCATTATGAGATAATTGTGGACGTAAAAGGCTTCAAGTGGATGATCCAGACTACCGATTTCGTGGATGAGAACGAGAATATCGGACTCAACATAGACCCGGATGCCATCCAGATAATGGAAAAGAGCGAGTACTCCGGAATGTTCGGGGACTACTCCACATACTCGGATGAAGTAGAGGAACTGAATGAGATAGAATCCGGAGAGATGGACATCTCGGAGCTTGATGATACGGAGGAGGACTGATGAAGAAAAACGGCAAACCGGTCTGGGGCCTTCTCGGTCCTTACACTGTGTGGGCGTTCATATTCATCGTAGTGCCTCTTGGCTTCGTTGCATATTACGCCTTCACAGACAACTCGTTTTCATTTACATTTGACAACATTACGCGTTTCTTCACGGCGACGAGCCAGTCGGACGGCGCTGAGGTCAAGACCTATCTGCTCATATTCTGGAGGAGCCTTAAGCTTGCGTTTGTCAGCACTGTGATATGCCTTCTTGCGGGGTACCCGATGGCATATATCATGTCCAGAGCTGACAGCAGAAAGCAGAAGATACTGATGACCCTCATCATGATACCGATGTGGATGAACTTCCTTATCAGAACATATGCATGGATGACGATCCTTCAGGACACAGGTATTCTGAACGGCTTCCTCGCCAGACTGGGACTGGGTAGGATACACATAATCGGTACAGAGAGTGCCGTCGTGATTGGAATGGTATACGACTACCTTCCGTATATGATACTTCCCATATACTCGGTAATGGCGAAAATGGATCTTAGACTCATAGAAGCAGCGAGAGATCTGGGCTGCAACAGCTATGGAGTTTTCAGGAGGGTCATATTCCCCTTGAGCATGCCGGGCGTTCTGAGCGGTATCAACATGGTCCTCATACCTTCCGTGAGCACATTCTACATCTCGCAGAAACTGGGAAACGGCAAGTTCTTCCTGATAGGCGACGCCATTGAGGGGCAGTATGTGGCGAACAATCTGCACTTCGCGGCTGCGATGGCTTTCATACTTATGCTGATCCTGATCGTGATGATGGCGCTCATCAAGAGATTCACTAACGGAATGGCTTATGGAGGTGATACGGAATGAAAACAGCTTCCAGGATATTCACCGCGGTCATACTGGTTTTTCTTTTTGCCCCGATAGCCATACTTGTAGTTTTTTCATTCAATGACGCAAAGAGCCTGTCTGTGTTCTCCGGATTCTCCTTCAGGTGGTACAGAGAACTTATGATAGACTCCTCGACTCTCGAGAGCGTCCGCAATACCCTTATACTTGCCTTGGCTGCCACAGGTATCAGCACTGTTATGGGAACTGCCGCGGCGGTAGGCATCAACAGGCTCCGCAACAAATGGATAAAGAACACCATCAATATGGTCACGGATATTCCTATGACCAATCCCGATATCATAACAGGTATCTCACTGATGCTGATGTTCGTGTTCTTCGGCAGGCTTTTCGGAAGAGCTGATTCGTTGAGCTTCACCACTATCCTGATATCACATGTGACGTTCTGTCTGCCTTATGTGATACTTCAGGTGCTCCCCAAACTCAGACAGATGGATTCCAGCCTTCCTGAAGCTGCTCAGGATCTGGGCTGTACTCCGGCAAGAGCTTTTTTCAAAGTCACGATACCGGAGATAATGCCGGGCATCATCACCGGTGCGATCATGGCATTCACGATGAGCCTTGATGACTTCGTCATCAGTTATTTTACTTCAGGTGCAGGATTCCAGACCCTCCCGGTCAGGATCTACAATATGACGAAAAAGACCGTTACGCCCAAGATGTATGCTTTGGCCACCATCATCTTCTTCGTGATACTGACGCTTCTTCTTATCAGCAATCTGACAGACGAAGATGCAAGTGAGAAGAGAAGAACAAGAAAAGAACAGAGAAAGGCAAATAAAACATGAAAAAGATCACCGCTATCATCCTTATCTGCACTGCGCTGTGCCTGATGCTTTCGGCATGCGGCGGAGAGACGCTTACGCTCAAGGTGTATAACTGGGGCGAATACATCTCGGAAGGCGCGGAAGGAAGCTACTACACCACCAAAGAGTTCGAGAAATGGTATCAGAAGGAGTACGGACAGAAGGTCCGTGTCATCTATGATACGTTCAATTCAAATGAGGACATGTATTCCAAGATCTCGGCAGGGGCAGTAAGCTATGACGTCGCTATACCTTCCGATTACATGATCGCAAGGATGATAAGCGAAGGAATGCTGGAGAAGATCGATTTCTCCAACATACCCAACTATTCCACGCTGAACGATTCTTTCAAAGGCCTCTATTACGATCCGACGAATGAATACTCTGTTCCTTATACCTATGGCATAGTAGGGATCATCTACGATGCGAATCAGGTGGATGAAGCCGATGCCAAAAACTGGGACATACTCTGGGACCCCAAGTATTCCGGCGGTATCCTGCAGTATAACAACCCCAGAGATGCCTTCGGAACTGCAATGTATAAGCTAGGCATCGATGTCAATACTACGGACAAGGCAGAGTGGGACAGAGCAGCGGAGGAGCTCAAGACACAGTATCCTCTGGTGTACAGCCTCGTAATGGATGAGATCTACAATCTGATGGAGACAGGTGAGGCTAAGGTCGGATCTTATTATGCGGGCGACTATTTCACCATGCTGGATGCGCAGAGCGATAATGTGGATCTTCGCTTCTATTACCCTGAACCGACAAACTATTATGTCGATGCCATGGTGATACTCAAGGGCACCGAGAACAAGGAGCTTGCGGAGAGATTCATCAATTTCATGATGTCCAGAGACGCTGCGGTCGCCAATGCGGAATTCACATATTATGCATCCCCGTATGAAGTCGTCTACACGGATGAAGAGTATCTGGAAGATCTTGGAGAAGAGACCATCGAAATCCTTTATCCTCCCATCGATAACTTCGCGGAACAGTACAACAAGTATGCCTACAGAAATCTTCCGGTAGATCTTCTGGACTATATCAATACTCTTTGGGAAAAGGTAAAGATCAACTGACCCGGGGAATATAATACATATAATAAATTAGGAGTTTTCTGCATGAACTGCAGAAAACTCCTTTTTTCGATTATGCGAACGAAACAGATATCAGAGATAGCAGGTCAGTCCGGATAAATAGGAGCGTTCCTGAGAGGAAGAAGGTTATCCATTGCATAGGGTATGTACGCTTCCCAGAGCGGGAAGCTGTGATCGTATCCTTCCGCCACTATGTAGTTGACGGGATAGCCGAGCTCACCGAGGATCCTGACATCGTTCTCAACACGTTTCCTAATGAACTCGTTGCTGCCGCACACTATGTGCAGATCGGTAAGTTCTTTTCCTTCCGCGATGCTCTTTTTTACTGCATTGTACAGATTGTGCGCAGCGGTATCCTGATCTTCTGGCTCACCGAAAGTCGTGCGGTAAAGACCGTTTCTGAAGTGAGCCGAGTCAAGCTCTGTCTTCAGTGCTTCGGTGTCCAGGGTCATGCCTATGCCTCCGGACATGTCGACGCATGTCTGGAACAGTTCAGGATGAAGGAGCGCGGTGCCCAAAGCAACGTTTCCCCCCATGGCATATCCCATGATGAAATTATCCTCACGTCTGGGAGAAGAGGCGAACATCGTCTGAATGAACAGGGGAAGCTCTTCTGCCAGGAATGTCTGATATTTCACGCCGTAAGCTGTGTCGATGCCGTAACTGTGAACGATATTGGGAGTTACCAGCATCACATAGTGATCCTGTGCAAAACGTTCGGCGTTTGTATAACGGTAGGTCAGAGTATCATCATCTCCGCCGCCGTGCATCAGATAGATGGTCTGGAATTTCATCCCCGGAACATAAGGGGACAGTTTTTTCACATCTGCCGGATTGGCCACAACCCTGTCGCCGGCTTCATGGATCGTAAGTCTGTCGGTCGGATAAACGATGGTGACATCCACATATCGTCCAAGTATTTCGCTGCGGTAATTGATTCGCATCATGCTCATGGCTGTTCATTTCCTTTCCTTAAATCAACTAATTAATCATCAATAATAGTATAAGCCTAAATACGAGCAACAAAAAGGCTGTTTCCAGCCTTGATTCTGTTGATATCGTTTATTTTATCTGGATGTGACGCCGGATGGTTTCCAGTTGAGGGCGACTGATTGTTCCTTAAGTCCGTTTATCATATTGAGAAGCTTGCGAACTGCTATGACACCGAGTTCTCCCTTCGGATGTTCCAGTGAGAAGAATTCTATTCCGCTGAGATCCGGCTTGAGACAGTTGTCGAAACTGACTATGGATTTGACAGTATTCGGAACGCTGTTCAGGATGTCGGCAAGTCTCACAGCGATCTCGTCATTGTAGCAGACCACGGCGCTGCAGCTGTTTATCAGTTTCAGAAGGTTCGGATTGGACTTGTTTATGGTGGTGTCTCTTGATTCCGTAGTGAACCACATTATATTGCTGTCATTAATGGGGATGCCTCTCTGCGCGAGCGTATCTATATATCCGGAGTATCTGTTGATACCCTGTATGTCATCGCTCTTGAAGAGACTGCCTATTGCTCTGTGACCTTTTTCTGCAAGGCGTTCAGTCACTATGCATCCGCCCTTGTAATCGTCTGTGACAACATGGATGATATTCTCATGCTTCAGATTACCGTAATAACCGTGTATGAATACCACGGGGATATTCATCCCGGCAAGCCTGTGATAGAAAGACAGGTTAGGACTTGGAAGGGCTGTTTTAGTGCCTTCAACGATAAGGCCGTCTATGGAGCTGTCATTCAGAGTCAGAAGGATCTGGCTTTCTGTAGAGACGCTGTTGTTTGTGGCGTTTAGCATCAGTGAATATGAGTTCTGCGTCAGAGTCTCTTCGATGCTGCGAAGGATGGAAGGGAATATATAGTCGCTGATATAGGTCGTAATTACACCTATGCGCATAGTCTTTTCATGGGTTGAGTGCTTCCCTGTATAGTATGAACCGCTTCCCTGTATGCTTTGTATAAGGCCTTCTTCTCTTAGAATGTCAAGGCATACTCTTATAGTTTGTCGGCTGACACTGTACATCTGGACAAGTTCAGCTTCGGTCGGAAGTTTCTGATTGTATGTATAATTAGTGAGTTTTTCCTTGAGATCCAGAGCTACCTGCATATACTTCGGATTTCTGGCCATTTCTATCCTCCGACAAAAAACAATGCGAATCGGGTACATATTACCGTAATTTGTTATTAAAAACAAGGATTATTTCCTTGAATAAACAATACAAATGAGGCTGGAAGGGACAATATGAAAGCTGTCTCGGAATGTGTAATGTCGTATTCAACAATACAATAAAAGTTGTCTTGTTGAAATGGACGAAATTATTCATCGGGAGTTCATTTTTCGTTGCAATATCACCGTCAAATTGCTATGATTTTAGCGTGCCGAGGTATATTTTTTCGGCGGTTATTTATATTATAGACTAATAGATACAAATTATTTGTATTGAAAATGAGGTGAACAGCTACGAAAAAGTCATTTGAAAGACTGTATATGGGAGTCGAGTTCGGTTCGACCCGTATCAAGGCAGTATTGATCGACGACAATCAGGAACCCATCGCCAACGGTTCACATGAATGGGAGAACCGTTTTGAGGGCGGTTACTGGACATATCACCTTGATGATTTCTGGGAAGGTCTGCAGGACGCTTTCCGTGACCTGAAGAGAGACTTCAAGGAGCAGTATGATCAGGAACTCAAGGGCATCACATCCATCGGTGTTTCCGCGATGATGCACGGATATCTTGCATTTGACGGAAATGATGAGCTTGTTGCTCCGTTCAGGACCTGGAGGAATACGACTACAGGACCGGCTGCGGATGAACTGACAAAGCTGTTTAATTTCAATATTCCGCAGAGATGGAGCGTATCGCATCTCTATCAGGCGATACTCAATAAGGAAGAGCGCCTTGATGAGATCAAATTCATGACGACTCCTGCCGGATACGTTCACTGGAAACTGACAGGCAAGAAGGTCCTCGGCCTCGGCGATGCGTCCGGTATGTTCCCGATCGACTCCACTACGATGAAGTTCGATGAGAAGATGGAGAAGAAGTTCAATGATCTTCTCAAGACAAACGGACTGCCCTATACGATAGCCGACATCTTCCCGAAGATCCTGACCGCAGGAGACAACGCCGGATACCTTACACAGGAAGGCGCGCTGCTGCTTGATCCCGACGGAGACATCAAGGCCGGTATTCCGTTCTGCCCGCCGGAAGGCGATGCCGGAACGGGAATGGTCGCGACTAACAGTGTTGCAGAGAGGACAGGAAACATCTCTGCCGGAACATCGATCTTTGCAATGACTGTTCTTGAAGGACCTCTCAAGGAAGTCCATCCCGAGATCGACATGGTCACGACTCCTGACGGAAAACCCGTGGCAATGGTCCACTGCAACACATGCTCCACAGAGACTGACGAATGGATCAGACTGTTCAGGGAGATGATCGAAAAACTCGGACTCAAAGTATCAATGGATGACCTGTACAATGTGGTCTTCAGTTCTTCTCTTGAAGGTGAGAAGGATGCAGGTGGTCTGTTCTTCTTCAACTACTTCTCCGGTGAGCCTGTAGTCGGAGCAGATAAAGGTGTTCCCGCCCTCTTCAGAAGAGTTGATTCCGATTTCAGTGTTGCCAATGTTTGCAGATCCCTGATCTATGCTTCGTTCTCAACGCTTTGCGTCGGAATGAGGATCCTCGATAAAGAGGGAGTGAAGATAGACAAGATGTTTGGGCACGGCGGTCTTTTCAAGACCACGAACGCCGGACAGAAACTGATCTCCGGTGCGCTCAATGTACCTATCTCTCTGATGAGCACCGCAGGCGAAGGCGGCCCGTGGGGAATGGCTATCCTTGCAGAGTATATGGTCCGCAAGGAAGAAGGCGAAAGCCTGGACAGCTTCCTGAATGGTAAGGTGTTTGCGGCATCCAGCGTAAGATCAGTCGATCCGGATGCTCAGGATGTTGAAGGCTTCAGGAATTATATAGAAAAGTATATGGAGCTGCTGCCGGCTGAAAAGCTCGCCGCTGATGTACTCGGTTAATGATCGGAGAATAATAAATGGGTAATAAAAAGAATTTCTGGTTCGTAGTCGGAAGCCAGTTCCTGTACGGAAATGAAGTACTGGAGACTGTGGCAGCCAGAGCTCAGGAAATGGCTGAGAAGATGTCAAAGTCCCTTCCTTACGAACTAAAGTTCAAGGGGATAGTAAAGACCTGGGATGAGGCAACTCAGTATGCCAAAGAAGCAAACTTCGATGACAACTGCTGCGGTGTCATTACATGGTGCCATACGTTCAGCCCGTCAAAGATGTGGATCGAAGCGTTCAGACTTCTTCAGAAGCCGCTCCTCCATTTCGCTACTCAGTACAACCGCTATATTCCAGATAAAGAGATCGACATGGACTTCATGAACCTCAATCAGGCAGCCCATGGAGACAGAGAGCATGGTTTCATCATCGCGAGAATGAGGCTTCAGCAGAAGATCGTCACGGGATTCTGGGAAGACCAGCCTGTTCTCGATGAGATCGGAACTTGGATGCGCGCAGCTGTGGCATATGATTTCAGCCGCAACCTCAGAGTCATGAGATTCGGAGACAATATGCGGGAAGTCGCTGTCACAGAAGGCGACAAGGTCGAGGCTCAGATCAAGTTCGGGTGGCAGGTCAATACATGGCCGGTCGGAAAACTTGTTGAAGAGATCGGAAAGGTCACCGAAGAAGAGGTCGATGAGCTGCTGAAGGTCTATACAGATACTTATGAGCTTGCGACTGACGACATCGAGACGATCCGCTACCAAGCCCGCGAAGAGATCGCGATGAAAAAGATGATGACTGCGGAAGGAGCAAACGCATTCGTCAATACATTCCAGGATCTGATCGGAATGAAGCAGCTTCCCGGCATTGCCAGCCAGCACCTGATGGCGCAGGGCTACGGCTACGGCGCGGAAGGTGACTGGAAGCTTTCAGCTCTGGTCTCAATCGTTAAGAAGATGACCGAAGGCATGACAGGCGGCACATCCTTCATGGAGGATTACACATATCACCTCGATCCGAACGCCGAGTATGCTCTGGGTGCCCACATGCTGGAGGTCTGCCCGTCTATAGCAGCTGATAAGCCACGGATCGAAGTGCATCCGCTGGGAATAGGTGACCGCGAGGATCCCGCCAGGCTGGTGTTCGAGGGACACGAGGGAGACGCAGTCGTCGTTACCCTCATCGATATGGGCGAACGCTTCCGCATGCTGGTACAGGATATCCACTGCGTGAAGCCGATCTACGAGATGCCCAATCTTCCCGTCGCGAGAGTCATGTGGGAAGGGAAACCGAGCCTTAATGAAGGGCTCAAGATGTGGCTCATGGCCGGCGGCGCACATCATAGTGTTCTTTCATATGATGCAACACCGGAGATGCTCAAGGATCTGGCGAGGATGATGGACATCGAATTCGTCCACATTACCGCTGATTCCAAGCCTGAGGAGTTTGAGAAGGATCTGTTCTTTGCAGATCTTGCCTGGAAACTGAAATAACCGGGCAGCCCCCATCTTCGTTCAGCGATCGAACGAAGCAGTACGGGACCAATCCGAAGTGCGGCTTTCTGCAGATGTTCTTCTGTTCCGGGTCTTCCGGGAAGAGGGCAGTTGACAGATGCAGTCAGCACGGGAGGATCAGATACAGGACTGGCTGACGCTTATAATGCCTTTTCTGTTTCTGAACTGAAGTCTGAGCCGCATCAGGAATTAAATATGGTCTGCAGCGAAAGCTGCCAGTCCGAAATCGGATTGAAGAAGGTTTTTTCAATTCAAAAACGGCAGGTGTATCGATCATGACACCTGCGGCTGCGTCAGGTGATGCGGCTGGTGATGATCTCCGTGGTATTAATACTTCGTCCGCAGGCACTGCGATTAGAAATGACGCAGGAGCCTGCGGGCAGAGATTGAACCGCGGGTGGTACAGCTGAACTGATTTTAGCTATTTGAAAACTGCATCTTCCATGGATTATGATGGTTTCCGCATCGCACGGCAGTACCCGTTGCAGGGTACTTCTGCTAGGAACCATCACGTGGGATCCAGTCTGCCGGGTCATCAGACTTGTGCAGATTGCCCGACAAGGAGCGTTACTGCTTTGTTGTTATACAGGCAGCAAAATGGACGGGACTTCCCGGACTTGCATGACTGATCTGATTTGTCATGATCCGGATGACCGGAGTTCCGGCTCTTAGGTCATGATGATGTCATGTCGGCTTGTCGGTCCCAGGAAGTCATTATGGGCATTTTGTTGTTTTTAGAAGGGAGAGCCGGTTCGACGCAGAGACCAATATGAACCATGTTTCCGACTTCTCTGACAACATTACCCGCGGTTTACATGCTGGATCTATTCCGCAACTGCACCGAATGTGCCTCTTCTCAAGTCACTTGATGCGAGATCAGGCAGAATCCGGAAAAGAGCGTAAGCTTTTTCCAGCCCGGAAGTCGTTCCGGAAAGACATTTTTTAAAACGGTTCTCCGCAAATCAGCGG
This sequence comes from uncultured Ruminococcus sp., assembly GCA_902772615.1. Classification (GTDB taxonomy): domain Bacteria; phylum Bacillota; class Clostridia; order Oscillospirales; family Ruminococcaceae; genus RUG11783. The sequence continues at coordinate 852 of CACYBC010000058.1, read as the reverse complement.
AGCACTAAAGTAAGGAGTGTACGAAAAGTGGAAGAAAAGAAATCCTTTAAAGACATTCTCATGAAGATTTGGCATTCTCGTGAGGCGTCCCTGATCATCGTTCTGATCATTCTTTCGATCATCATGTCCATTGCGACACCTGCCTTCACAACGAGGGAGAACCTGATCAGCTTCATCAAGCAGTGCGCTATCGGATGCGTTGCATCAATGGGCCAGACATTCATTGTTGCATCCGCAAACATCGACCTCTCCATCGGCGAGATCATGAACATGTCCGGTATTCTTATGGCCATGTTCATCAAAGCTTTCACAGTTGGTCCTGACAAGGTCCTTGTCGGCAATACCCTGTGGGGCACAATCGTTTCCTGGATCCTTTCCATGGTGATCGGAGCCTGCCTTGGACTTCTGAACGGCGTTCTCCTCACAAAACTGAGACTGCCCGCCTTCATTATCACCCTTGGCACCCAGTACATCATCAGAGGTATTGACCAGGTCATGACCAAAGGTTATCCTGTAACACTCGATAACGATTCCATCATCCACAAGATCGGTGTCGGCGGTGTCGATGCTCTCGGCGGTCTGCCGTATCTGTTCTTCTTCGTCCCGATCGCGGCTCTTGTCGGTTGGTTCATCCTTGACAGGACTGTTCTCGGAAACCACATCAAGGCTCTCGGCGGAAACGAGACTGCTGCGAGACTTTCCGGTCTTAATACTACCAAGCTCAGGGTCATCACCTATGTTATCTGCGGTATCTTCGCTGGATACTCCGCAATCATGATGGTCGCCCGTCTTAACTCCGGTTCTGTTGCCGGCGCCGGCAACGTTTCCATGGACGCTGTTGCTGCTACCGTT
>CACYBC010000057.1 GCA_902772615.1 uncultured Ruminococcus sp. | reverse complement strand
GGTAAGACTTGAGAGGGAGTGGGAAGGCAAGAAGATCACCAAGATCGTGGAGACCACGCTCGGACGTCTTCTGTTCAACCAGAAGGTCCCTCAGGATCTCGGACTCGTCGAGCGCAAGACCGCCGACGACATGTTCAAGCTCGAGGTCGATGAACTGGTCACCAGAAAGACGCTCGGAAAGATCATCTCCGCCTGCATCGCCGTACACGGCATCCAGGGAACCGGAGACGTTCTGGACGACATCAAGAATCAGGGCTTCGATTACTCCACGAAGAGCGGGATCACCGTTTCCGTACAGGACGCGGTCATACCGCCGGAGAAGGCAGAGCTCATCTCCGAAGCCGAGTCCCAGATCGACATGATCAACCGCAGCTTCCGCAGAGGTACGATGTCGACAGACGAGCGCTACAGAGCCGTTATCGAGACCTGGCAGGAGTGCACAGAGAAGGTCGCAGACAAGCTAAAGGATAACCTGGGCGAGTTCAACCCCATCTACATGATGGCTGACTCCGGAGCCCGCGGCTCCATGGCTCAGATCCGTCAGCTGGCCGGAATGCGCGGTCTTATCGCGAACACCACCGGCGCGACCATTGAGATCCCCATCAGATCCAACTACCGTGAAGGCCTGAACATCCTGGAGTATTTCATCAGCTCCAGAGGAGCCCGCAAGGGACTGGCCGACACAGCTCTTAGAACAGCAGACTCGGGCTATCTGACCAGACGTCTCGTGGACGTCTCCCAGGAAGTCATCATCCGCGAGGATGACTGCGGTTCGACAGAGGGAATAGACGTATCCGACATCATGGACGGAACCGGCATCATCGAGCCCTTCACCGAGCGCCTGATCGGCCGCTACGCAGTGGAAGACGTACTCGATCCCAAGACCGGAGAGCTGATAGTTGACCACGATACCATGATCGACGAGAAGACGGCGAAGAAGATCGCAGCGGCGGGATATACCCACCTGATGATCCGCTCAGTCCTCAACTGCCACAGCGCGCACGGCGTCTGCCGCAAGTGCTACGGTGCCAACATGGCGAACGGCAGGGAAGTAGGCATCGGCGAATCCGTCGGAATCATCGCCGCCCAGTCCATCGGAGAGCCCGGCACACAGCTGACCATGAGAAACTTCCACACCGGCGGTGTCGCCAGTGACGAAGACATCACACAGGGTCTGCCCCGAGTCGAAGAGCTCTTCGAGGCCCGCAAACCCAAGCCCAAGAACCTTGCCATCCTCACAGAGATCAGCGGAACGATCCACATAGACGACACGCACAAGAGCCGTTATGTCATCGTCAGCGGAACTGATGAGGAAGGTGCTCCGATCGAGAGGACATACCTCGTGCCCTACGGTGTAAGCCTCAGGGTACAAGAAGGCAACCAGGTCATGGTCGGTGACATGCTGACAGACGGTCTGTGCAACCCGCACGACATCCTCGCCATCAAAGGCAAGCTGGCAGTTCAGAACTACCTGATCTCGGAAGTCCAGAAGGTCTACCGCATGCAGGGCGTTGACATCAATGACAAGCATATCGAAGTCATCGTCAGCCGCATGCTGAGAAAGTACCGCGTGATCGAGCAGGGAGACGGACATCTGCTTCCCGGCACACAGGTCGACATCGACGAGCTGGAAGCCGCCAACAAGGAGATCTACGACTCCGCGCCTCTCGGCGAGGAACCCAATTACATCAAGGCTGAGCCCATCCTCCTCGGCATCACCAAGGCGGCTCTGAGCACCGACAGCTTCATGTCCGCGGCATCGTTCCAGGAGACGACGAGGATCCTGACAGACGCAGCCATAAAGAAGAAGACCGACAGCCTGATGGGACTAAAGGAGAACGTCATCATCGGAAAGCTCATCCCGGCCGGAACCGGACTGGAGAGGTTCAACAACGCCACGTATGTCGAAGGCGAGAACTTCACCCCGGATCCCGATCCCGAGAATCCCAACGATCCTGACGGCGGGAACTACGATGCTCCCGTTGAACTGGAAGCTACCGCCAGTGTCTGAATAAGGCTCTGAGTGCGGGTTTCCGCTGAAAATCATTGCAATCGACAGGGCAACTGATTATAATTTATCCGTTGCCCTGTTATCGGCGACTTCAGGACAGGGTCCTGAAAGACCATTTTTTAACCATTCAAGGAAGGAGGTGCACAAGCTTGCCTACATTCAATCAGCTGGCTAGGAAAGGACGTGAACAGGTCGTTTACAAATCCAAGTCTCCTGCTCTTCTCAGGGGTTACAACTCCAGAAAGAAGGAGTACATCGATCTGAGCAGCCCGCAGAAGCGCGGCGTCTGCACGACAGTAAAGACCATGACCCCCAAGAAGCCGAACTCGGCTCTTCGCAAGGTCGCCCGTGTCCGTCTTACCAACGGAATCGAAGTCTGGGGATACATCCCCGGAGAAGGCCACAACCTGCAGGAACACTCTGTC
>CACYBC010000056.1 GCA_902772615.1 uncultured Ruminococcus sp. | reverse complement strand
CAGTCAATCACCCCACGATGTACCGCCAGTCTGTCAGATATGGACTGACAGGATAAAGTCTAATGATCAAGACAAAGGTGGGAGGCATACAGCCGATAACCACCGGGCCGGTACAAGCTCGTGACTTTAGTCATGAGTAGTTGACTATCGGCGTCATTTCAGTATAATAAGCACGCTGAACAAGAATGGAGGAAGACATGTTTATTCCGGACGAATACAGAGTAAGACTGGATAACGCCAAGGCAAAGATAGACGAGGTAATAGAGTCTGTCGATGTGGAAGCTATAAACAAGGAACTTGCCAGGATAGACGAGCAGATAGCTGAGCCTGATTTCTGGAACGATACGCAGAAGAGCAAGGAGGTATTTGCGGAGCAGTCGTCCCTCAAGGGAAGACTTGCGCGCCGCACGAAGCTCCTCAGTGAATATGACGATGCGGAGACCCTGATCGCCATCGCGGAGGAATCCGATGACGATTCACTGGCTTCCGAGATAACCGATGCACTGGACAGCCTTGAGAGCACCCTACAGGAAGTGACTATGGCTCTGCTGCTCTCGGGTGAGTATGACAGGAACAATGCCATTCTCACCATACACGCCGGAGCCGGCGGAACGGAAGCTCAGGACTGGGCACAGATGCTCTACAGGATGTATACGAGATGGGCTGAGAGACATAAGTTCGGAGTCCGCATCATGGACTGGCTGGACGGGGATGAAGCGGGAATAAAGAGCGTGACGTTCATGATCCAGGGCGAGAACGCGTACGGATACCTCAAGAGCGAGAACGGCGTCCACCGCCTTGTCAGGATATCGCCCTTCGACGCAAACAGCCGCAGACAGACATCTTTTGCCTCTCTGGAGGTCATGCCTGAGATAGGTAAGGACACCAGCGTCGAGATCAGGGAAGAGGACATCCAGATGGACGTCTACCGCGCCAGCGGAAAAGGCGGACAGAAGGTCAACAAGACATCATCTGCGGTCAGGCTCACACACATACCTACAGGGATAGTGGTGTCCTGCCAGGTCGAAAGAAGCCAGCATCAGAACAGGGAAGTGTGCATGGAGATGCTCAAGGCCAAGCTCGTTGAGATAAAGGAGAGAGAACACCTCGACAAGATAGAGGATATCAAGGGCGTACAGATGGAGATCGGCTGGGGAAGCCAGATCAGGAGCTATGTGTTCATGCCCTACACCCTTGTCAAGGATCACAGGACCAATTACGAGATGGGCAACATCAATGCCGTGATGGACGGAGACCTGGACGGATTCATAAACGCGTATCTGGTAATGAACAGCCGCGGACAGATCTGACAGAAACTGATATAAAAGATAAGACCGGATGCTCGGAAGCATCCGGTCTTATATGCATTCTGGATCAGTCCATCAGTCTTATGTCGTCGCCGAAGAAAGGGAGATATTCAAAACTGCCGAAAAGGCGGGAAGATATCTTTTCGCCGTACACGGTGTCTATCTGCCTCTTCTCGGTATAGTTGGTGGTGATGATGGTGGACAGAGATGAGGACAGCCTTGAATTGAGCACATCGTATAGCAGCGAACGGACCTGGTTGGATGTGTATTCCGAACCCAGATCATCCAGGATCAGCAGCGAACAGTTCTTGAGCCTCTCCAGGGTATCGCTGTGATGGGAGAAATCTGACATCTCCTCCCTTATCTTGTCAAATATGCTGGAGCAGCTGCAGTATACGACGTCGACTTTTTTCCTGATCAGCTGGTCAGCGATGGAGAGGGCAAGGTGCGTTTTTCCCAGACCGGCGCTCCCCATCAGCAGCAGGTTCCTGCGGCAGGGGAAACTTTCGGCGTATTCCCTGCAGCAGCGAAGGATGCTTCTCATGTTGTCCCTTGCCGACACACCGTATTCCTTTGAATCGACGTCTGAGTATTTGCTGAGAGAGAAGGTGTCGAAGGTGCACATGGCGAGGGGAGAGACGCTGTTGATCTGTTCGCGGTCGTATTTTGCCATCAGGCTCTCCTTGCATTCGCAGACCGATCCGTCGGGAAGGACTCCTGTGTCGGAGCATCTGCTGCAGAAATGGACATCCTCCAGATCCGCCCGGGTGAAGCCGTATGCGGACAGCATCCCGTCGATCCTGCGGCGTATCTCTTCCAGCCCCTCCGCCAGCCTGTCGGCTTCCGCGGTATCTCCGGACAGCTTCGCCCTCATCCGGAGCATGCCGAGAGACATCCTCTCACGCTCTGCGGAAGTGAATCCGGGAACAGTGCTGCGGATCTTCTCACGCATCTCCATCGTCCTCATGGCGGCGGCCTGTTTTCTTTTTTCCAGCTCTGCATTCGCGTACGCGTACGCTGCCTCGGAATATGCCATTATTTAGCCTCGTTGATCTTTCTGATAGCTTTTCTGAACAGTGAATCGCTGCTTTCCGTGTCCGCCGGCGTGACAGCCGCAGCGGAGGAGGAGAGACTGTTCAGCCTGACATCGCTGATCGTCCTGTATCCTTTTTTGTTCCAGTCTTTGAGCACTGCCGATATGTAGGGCAGATTTGCCTCCGGATTCCTTGTCAGGACCTCGGAGATGAATGATTCATCATAGTTGTATTTGTCGAATATCGCGTCTATCAGCCTTCTGTCCTTGGCGGTGAATTCAGAGATATCCGTCTTCATGACTGATGCCGCCGTAAGTGCCCTTCTGTAGCTGTTCTCCATCCTTGCAAGCTCCGATTCCGCTTCCTCTATGGTCCTGATGCCCTGTTCCGACCATGATCTGGCGGTCCTGGCAGTCCTGTTCAGAACATTCCTGACCTTTTCGGTATCCTGCCAGTATGATTCAAGCATCAGCAGCGCCGGAACGGAGATCCCGTTCTCGGTGACAGTCTCAATGAGCAGGCGGCTCTCGCTGACAGACAGTTCTCTGCCGAGCAGTTTCTGACTCTCCTGCAGCAGCACTGCGAGATCCGCGTTTCCGTTAAGAGCCACGGCGATCTCGCTGTGGGACATATGTCTTCTGACTTTTTTAAGCGGGGGAGAATCCTTCAGGACCTCGGCCCCCGCGGGGCTGTCGTCGAACAGACCGGAGTTGTTCCAGAATTCAAGGGATCTCTGCACCGAAGATTCAGGGATGCCGAGAGCGGAAGCGATGGAGGATTCCTCCGTAGGCCCGTTCATCATGATATAAAGGGCGACCTTTAGAGCTGCGCTGTCAGCGGTACGGAACCTTGCGGCGAAGCTTTCAGGAAATTCCATCTTCTCTTTTTTTCCAGCGACAGAGATCACGGTTTCCTCCTGTATCACGGGCGCTCCGGAATGCCTGAAGGACAGCCGGGAAGCATCTTGTAATTGCTTTGAGAGTTAAATATAATAATAGTCGATGTGCGGGTGTAGTTCAATGGCAGAACGTCAGCTTCCCAAGCTGAACACGAGGGTTCGATT
>CACYBC010000055.1 GCA_902772615.1 uncultured Ruminococcus sp. | reverse complement strand
CCGCGGGGAGGAGATGTTCCCGTTCAGCATAAGGAAAGAGGCAGCCTTCGGTGAGGACTTCAGGAACATCATCGCTGCGGACAGCGCTGAGATCACGCCGGATCACATAAAACTGGGTGACAGATACTTCAGGACCTTTTTCCTTAAATACTATGCCAACGCGATATCAGACGACTTTCTCATGGCGCTGACTGACATAAGTCCCTGCATGACCGTCTCGGCGGATATCATCCCTGTGCCGACAGAGACGGCGATAAAGGAGGCCGAGAGCAGACTTCTCGGAATAGAGACGAACATCACAAGATGGCAGAGAAGGCAGAACCGGAGCGGAAATTACAGCGCCGGAGTGCCCTATGACCTGCTGCTGCAGCGCGAAGAGACGAAACAGTTCCTGGAGGATCTGGTTTCGAGGGACCAGAGGATGATGCTTACGGTGATAACTGTGATGATCAGCTCAGAGAGCCTTAAGGAGCTGGATGAGATATCGGAAGCCCTGATGTCCTTCGGCAGGTCAAGGATGTGCCAGATAGCTCCTCTTCGATTCCGCCAGAGGGAAGGAATGGACACAGCGCTGCCAATAGGAGTATGCAGAGCCGACGCTTTCCGCACCCTTGTCACCGACAGTCTGGCAGTATTCATGCCCTTCAGGGTCCAGGAGATAATGGACAAAGGAGGGATATGTATCGGCATGAACGCTGTTTCAGGAAATCTACTCATCTGCAACAGGGAGAAGCTCCTGAATCAGTCCGCTTTTCTGCTCGGCGTTCCGGGATCGGGAAAGACATTCTGCGCCAAGATGATGATAATGTCGCTTCTTCTTAACACCGATGATGACATAATGATATGCGATCCTGAGGGCGAGTACCTGCCCATAGCTGTAGCCGCGGGTAGCGCTTCGCAGGTAATGAGTATATCCGCCAGAGGCGGATGCAGGCTCAATCCGATGTTCGTGGAGGGAGGAAAGCCGGACAGGGAAATCCTCGCCATGAAATCTGAACTGATACTATCCCTCATAGAAAGGATAGAGAGCAGACCGCTTGGACCGAAACACAGGTCCGTTGTCGACAGATGCATAAGGAAGGTGTATTCGGGATGCAGGAAAAAGGGTGAGATACCCACCATGAGACACCTGACAGAGGAACTGCTGGCGCAGAAGGAGCCGGAAGCGGCTGAAATAGCTCTTTCACTGGAACTTTATACCACCGGCTCCCTTGCAATATTTTCCGGGGAAGACGCGGAAGGACCTTTCGGAAGACTGACAGTGTTCGACATAAGCGAACTGGAAGAGAATCTAAAGGCGGCGGGACTCCTGATCATAACCGACACTATGCTGAACAGGGTAAACGAGAACAGCCGAAAAGGCAGAAGGACCCATATCTTCATCGATGAGTTCCATGTAGTGTTCTCAAACGAGCATTCAGCCGAGTTCTTCTCTTCCGCATGGAGACAGTTCAGAAAGCGCAGCGCATTCCCGACGGCCATCACACAGAATGTGGATACGCTTCTTGAGTCGGCGCAGGCAAGGACCATGCTGTCCAATTCCGAATTCTTAGTCATGTTCAGTCAGGCGCCGTCAGACAGGGAGAGACTTGCATCCCTCATGAACATATCGGAGGAGCAGCAGAGATACATAAGCAATTCGGTGCCCGGAAGCGGACTTCTGAGGTACGGTGGAACGATGGTACCTTTCGTGAACAGATTTCCTTCAGACACATCTCTGTATAAACTAATGACTACCACTCCCGGGGAACAGATATCCCGCAGATCCTGAGAAAACGCTTTCTGCAGGCACCGGCATAAGGGAATTTCTTGATGTATCGGCTATTTTGTCTGATATATGGGGTATAATTGCCTCATAAGACATAAAAAAGTTGACAGAATACAGGGAGATAATCATGGAAGAAAAAAGAAAGACCGTCATAATCGGCGGTGTGGCCGGAGGCGCCAGCTGCGCCGCGAGGCTCCGCAGACTTGACGCGGAAAGAGAGATCATAATCCTGGAACGCGGAGAGTACATCTCTTACGCGAACTGCGGACTTCCTTATCATGTAGGCGATGTTATACACAACCGCAGCGCTCTGCTGCTCATGACTCCGGAGAGGATGTGGGAGCGTTTCCGCATCGAGGTCAGGGTCAGAAATGAAGTGACTTCCATAGACAGGGAGAACAAGACGGTCACCGTCAGGCACACAGACACAGGCGTGACATACAGTCAGCCCTATGACGATCTTGTAATAGCCACCGGATCATCTCCTCTTAGACCGGGAATACCCGGGATCGAAAGCGAAAAGATCCGCACTCTTTGGTCAGTTCCTGATGCCGACGAGATCCGTTCGATGGTGCAGAGCGGCAAGCTTTCCAGCGCCGCCGTCATCGGAGGAGGTTTCATTGGGCTTGAGATGGCTGAGAACCTCCGCCACGCGGGACTAAAGGTCATGATCATAGAAGCGCTGGATCAGGTAATGAATACGGTCGACTTCGAGATGGCGCAGCTGCTGCATGAGAATATCAGGCAGAACGGAGTGGAACTGTATCTCGGGGACGGAGTAGATTCATTCGAGGATGTCCCGGACGGTGTAGTCGTCAGGCTGAAGAGCGGAACCGAAGTAAAAGCAGATATGGTGATACTCTCCATCGGCGTGCGTCCCAACAGCGCTCTCGCGAAGGAAGCCGGACTGAAGCTGAATGAGCGCGGAGGCATCGTTGTCGATGAACATATGCGCACGGACGATCCCTCGATATATGCCGTAGGCGACGTCATAGAGGTCGAGGACTTCGTCTCCGGCGGAAGGGCAATGATACCTCTTGCGGGACCTGCAAACAAGCAGGGCAGGATACTTGCAGACGTTCTGGCGGGAAGGGATTCCTCCTACAAGGGAACGCAGGGCTCATCCATAGCAAAGGTATTCGACCTCTCTGTTGCATCCACAGGCACCAACGAGAAGACGCTGGTCAGAAAAGGCCTTGAAAAGGGAAAGGACTACGAGAGCTTCGTCATCCTCCAGAACTCCCATGCCACGTACTATCCCGGCGCGACGCAGATGACCATCAAGATGATCTTCGAGCCCGATTCCGGAAAGATACTCGGAGCGCAGATCGTGGGAAGGGAAGGAGTGGACAAGAGGATAGACACCATAGGCGTCTCCATGAGGCTCGGCGCATCGGTATATGACCTCAAGGACCTTGAACTTGCCTACGCGCCTCCCTTCTCCTCTGCCAAGGATCCCGTCAATATGGCCGGATACGTTGCTGAGAACATCCGCACAGGACTCGTAAGGATAGCGACTTATGATGCACCCGACACCGATCCCGGTGCAGTCCTTCTCGATGTCAGGGAAGAGGCCGAAGTCGCGGCTTATGCCGTTGCCGGAGCGGTGAACATCCCGCTGGGTCAGCTCAGAGACAGGCTCTCCGAACTGGAAAAGGACAAAAGGATCCTCGTTTTCTGCGCAATCGGAGTCAGGGCATATAATGCCGCCCGCATCCTGGCGCAGAACGGATTCTCAAAAGCTGAGGTCTATCCCGGAGGAGTTTCGTTCTACAGAGCCACTCATCCGCAGGTCGAGCCGGCCGCGGAGCAGGAGATAAGAAGGGAGATAACGGTCACGATGGAAGACACAAAGGAGAAGATCGTTCTGGACTGCTGCGGACTGCAGTGCCCCGGCCCGATCATGGAAGTATACAAAACCATCAATGATATGAAGGACGGCCAGACTCT
>CACYBC010000054.1 GCA_902772615.1 uncultured Ruminococcus sp. | reverse complement strand
GGTGCATTTCCAGTCCTTGGCCTGCTGCCACTGGGTGGTATTGTCCAGCGGCAGGTAGTTCCTGTCTGTGATGCAGTAGAGAGGCACACCGTCCTTGTACTCGTCCTCGGTGATCTTTACCGTAACAGTGACGAGGCCGTCATCATCGAATTCTCCCGTGGACTCCATTGACTCGATGAGATACGGAAGGCCTTTCCTGTACTCTATATATCTCTCGGTCTGGATATGAGCGTAGATGCGGTATCCGCCGTATGTAAGACCTGCAGTAAGCATCAGCGCAAAGAGCGCTGCCACGACCTTCTTCCAGATCCTCCTGTGACCGGTCTTATCCTGTTCCTTTACAGCCTTCATTTCTGATCTGAATGCTTTCTTTGTCTTCGGTTCGGGAACAGGTTCAGGCTCGGGTTCCGGTTCGGGAACAGGTTCCGGTATGACCTCCGGCTCCGGCTGCGGTTCTGACACCGGTGCGGGAGCGGTACCAGGTTTCGGTTCTGCCGCGGTGACAGGTTCAGGTACCGGCGCCTCTTCAGGCTCCTCCGGCTTCTGCTGCGCCTTCTTCTCCTGCTCCAGCTTCTGCCGCTTCTGGGCGGCCTTCTTCTTTTTTCTGCTCTTTTTCTTCGTTTTGGGCGTATTAATACCCGCAGACGGCGCTGCAGCGGGTGCTGCAGCACTGTCTGTGGGAATGTTCAGTTCTTCTGTTGTATCTTCAAAAGCGGATGTTGTGTCTTCAAGAACCTTTGTTTCTTCAAGAGGATCCATCTTCCGTTCTGCCATTTGATTCTCCTGAAGTCAGTTTATTTTTTTGAGAGCTTGGGTCCCTGAGGCGTATCCTCCAGCACATAACCTGCAGCGGTGATCTTATCTCTGAGTTCGTCCGCGAGAGCGAAGTTCCTCGCCTTTCTCGCTGCGGTCCTCTCCTCTGCCATCTTCACGATCTCTTCCGGAATAGCCTGCTCCTCTTTCTTGAGGTTCAGTCCGAGCACTCCGGAAAGCTCGTCGAATATCTCTGCCGCGTATTCGAGGCTCTCTCTGTCCTGATCCTTCGCGCTGTTGATATCTGACACCAGCATGAAGATAGCCGTGATACCGTTCGCGGTGTTGAGGTCCTCGTCCATCGCAGCGATGAATTCCTCTTTTCTCTGGTCTGCGAGAGCCTTGAGCTCCTCACCGGTACCGGAGGCGTTCTTGATGGCGAAGTCGAGATTGTCGCGGCAGGTATGCAGTCTCTCAAGAGACGCCTTGCACTGGTCCATGACTTCCCTGGAGAAGTTGATGGGAGCCCTGTAGTGAGCGCTGACGGCGAAGTACCTGATGGGCTCATAGCCGTACTGCTCGGCGATCTCCCTGACCGTGAAGAAGTTGTTGAGGGACTTGGACATCTTTCTGTTATCAACGTTTACGTAGCCGTTGTGCATCCAGTATCTGGAGAAAGCGACGCCGTTGCAGCATTCGCTCTGCGCTATCTCGTTCTCGTGATGCGGGAATATGAGGTCCTGTCCGCCGCAGTGGATGTCTGCGGTGAGACCGAGGTATCTGCGGACCATGGCGGAGCACTCTATGTGCCATCCGGGCCTGCCCTTTCCGTAGGGGCTGTCCCAGCTGGGCTCGCCGGGCTTAGCTGCCTTCCAGACAGCGAAATCCATGGGATCGCGCTTGAGTTCACCGGGAGCGATCCTGGCGCCTGCTTCCAGTTCATCGATGGGCTGGTGAGAGAGCTTGCCGTAATCCGGGTCGCTGTGCACGTCGAAGTACACGTCGCCGTTCTCGGCCACATATGCGTGTCCGTTCTCGACTAGGGTGGCGATGATCTCAAGGATCATGTCGATATTCTCGGTTGCCCTGGGATGCACGTCTGCGCGCATGATATTGAGGCCGTCGGCATCGGTGAAGTATTCCTTTATGTATCTCTCGGCGATCTCGGAGTAGGTAGTGCCTTCCTCGTTCGCCTTGTTGATGACCTTGTCGTCTATATCTGTGAAGTTCTGAACGAACGTCACGTCATATCCGCGCCAGATGAGATATCTGCGGAGCGTGTCGAAGGAACAGGCAGCGCGTCCGTTGCCAACATGTATGTAGTTGTAAACTGTGGGACCGCAGGCGTAGATCTTGATCCTGTTGCCTTCCTGAGGGACCAGCTCCTCGATTTTTCTGGTAAGCGTGTTGAATACTCGCATAAAACAAACCTCTTAAAATTGATTATCCAATTAATTCTAATTTAATATGTCTTTTCAGTCAATCGGAACAGCGGTCAGATCAAGTCCGTCGGTGCCGTTGATCCTCAGTTCATACACCTCTCCGGGGATAAGATCATATTCCAGCGGAACATATATGACCAGATCGTCCTCAGGCGCGTCATTCTCTGAGCGGCACACGAAGGATCTCTTCTCCTCGTCAAAGAAGTCGCATATTGCCTCGGCGGTGCTTCCGACCCTGCTCTGCTGCAGCTGAGCGGTTATCTGCTGCTGTATGTCGTAGAAGATCTCCTGGCGCTCCTTCTTGAGCTCCTCGGGAAGCTGCTCCTTCATGCGCTCGGCGGCGGTCCCCTCCTCGGCTGAGTAGGTGAAGCAGCCGGCTCTGTCTATCTGAGCTTCCCTGATAAATGTGATAAGATCGTCGAACTGTTCGTCCGTCTCGCCCGGGAAACCTACGATGAAGGTGGACCTTACCGTCACGCCGGGCAGGACCTTCTTTATCTTCCTTATGAGCTCCAGGTTTTCTTTTCCCGACCCGAAGCGTCCCATCCTTCTGAGGACTGCGTCATTCGCGTGCTGCAGCGGTATGTCGAGATAACGGCATATCCTGTCATTGGAGGCCATCTCGCTCAACAGTTCGTCGGTAATGTGTTCCGGATATGCGTAGAGGATCCTTATCTTCCACAGCCCTTCGATGCGGCTCATCTCATGCAGCAGAGAAGCCAGGGTCTCTCCGTTCTGCAGGTCCTTGCCGTAGGACGTGGTGTCCTGGGCGACCAGGATTATCTCCCTGACTCCGTATGATACCAGCTTGCGCGCCTCCCGCAGGATGCTCTCCGCGCTGCGGCTGCGGTAGGTCCCCCTTATTCCCGGGATGGCGCAGTATGTACAATGGTTGTCGCAGCCTTCCGCTATCTTCAGGAACGCGTAGTGCTGAGGCGTGGATACCAGGCGCTCGCCCTCCATCTCCAGATCCAGAGGAGCCCTGCGGAAGTCATGCTTCTCCCCTCTCAGAGCCTTGTCCACTATGCCGACTATGTCCCTGTTCTGTCCGAGTCCCACGACGGCGTCGACCTCGGGGATAAGTTCCATCATCTCTTCTCCGTGGCGTTCCGACAGACAGCCGGTAACGATTATGGCCTTTATGATCCCGTCGTTCTTGGCGTTGACCATGTCGTATATGTTGTTGAGAGCTTCCACCTTGGAGCTCTCGATAAAGCCGCAGGTGTTGATTATGGCTGCGTCCGCCTCTTCCAGTTCCGAGGTGATCCCGTATCCGGCTTCCTCCAGCAGATAACACATCTTCTCGGCGTCTATCCTGTTCTTGTCGCAGCCGAGAGATATGAAATACAGGTTCTCATTCCTCTGTGTACTCAATGTCTTCCACCTCAAATTTCCTCAGAGCGGCGCTGACGTCGCTGCTTCTGAAACCTCTGCGCAGGAGCGCAGCGTATACCTTCTGTCTGCCGTTCGGCTCCCTTAGCTTTGCGGCATATTTACCTTCTATCAGTCCGGCGATGAGCGGCCTCTCGTCAGTTTCCAGATCCGAGAGGATCTCTTCCGCGGTCTCCCTCGATATCCTCTTCTCGGACAGTCTTCTGCGTATCTCTCCGGCGCTCTTTCCTTTCCTCAGGAGCTCATCGGTATACCTGCGGGCAAATTCGCCGTCATCAAGGTAACCGAGTTCCCTGATCCTCGCGACGGCCTGCGCCGAAGTGTGTTCGTCGAAGTTCTTCAGCAGTTTAGTGTAAAGCTCATATTCCGAATGATCCCTTACTCCCAGCAGCGTGAATCCCTTGTTGAGGGCCTTGCGGTACTCTGAGCTCTTGCGCAGCTGCTCCAGGTCCGCGTCGCTCAGTTCCATATCCCTGTGTAGTCCGAAGTCCGCGAAAGTGCTCTCGTCCACCGAGAAAAGGAATTCCTCACCGCAAAAAAGGGCATATCTGCCCTTTTTCGTCATCTTTATCTCAGTGATCTTCATTATTATTCGACGCCGACGTCGAGGGATGATTCATCGCCGGGCTTCGCTCTGGAGGATGCAGAAGGCGCCGTAACGATGACGGGCTTCTCGCTGTCGTTTCCGCCGGGCTTGTATCCGGGCTGAAGTTTCTCAGCGTTCTCCCTGACCAGATTCTCTATCTCGTCGCAGAGCTGGGTGTTGGTCTCGAGATATCTGCGGACATTGTCCCTTCCCTGTCCGAGGCGCTGTTCGCCGTAGTTGAACCAGGCGCCGGACTTCTGGATGATATCGAGCTTGACGGCGAGGTCCAGGATCTCTCCGACCTTGGAGATGCCCTTGCCGTAGATGATGTCGAACTCAGCCTCTCTGAACGGAGGCGCGACCTTGTTCTTTACGACCCTGACCCTGGTCCTGTTTCCGTAGAACTCGGAACCGTTCTTGAGGGTCTCGGATCTTCTGACGTCCAGTCTCACGGAGGAATAGTACTTGAGGGCTCTTCCGCCGGGAGTGGTCTCGGGGTTGCCGTACATGACACCGATCTTCTCCCTGAGCTGGTTTATGAAGATGCAGACGCAGTTGGATTTGCTGATGACGCTGGTGAGCTTCCTCAGTCCCTGGGACATGAGCCTCGCCTGCATTCCGACATGGGAATCTCCCATCTCGCCCTCGATCTCGGCCTGCGTGGTCATCGCCGCGACTGAGTCTATGACTATGACGTCGATGGCGTTGCTCCTGGCGAGCGCTTCTGCGATCTCCAGAGCCTGCTCGCCGGTATCCGGCTGGGACACGAGCAGCGTGTCGAGGTTGATGCCGAGGTTCATCATGTATACAGGGTCAAGTGCGTGCTCGACGTCTATGTATGCGGCCTCTCCGCCCGCCTTCTGCGCCTCCGCGACTACGTGCAGCGCGACCGTGGTCTTGCCCGAGCTCTCAGGCCCGAAGATCTCCACGATCCTGCCTCTCGGAAGTCCGCCGACTCCGAGCGCTATATCCAGCGACAGGGAGCCTGTATGTATGGCTTCGATATTGAGCGTGGAGTTCGCTCCGAGCTTCATTATCGTGCCTTTTCCGTATGTCTTGTCGAGCTGCGCTATGACTGTTTCCAATGCTTTCGCTTTGTCTGCCATTGTTGTCTCCTGTACTCAAAAAATGGATCATTCAACTAGTGTTAAGGATATCATCTGAGAGGTCTTTATTCAAGCGTCCGGAAGGCTCCGCGCATGGTCGCAGAAGGCCTTCAGACAGCATTTGTCACACTGCGGACGGCGGGCTATGCACACCGCTCTTCCGTGCAGCACGAAGCGGTGGCAAAGGTCGTTTCCCTTATCGGGTTCCACCACCTCACGCAGCTGCTTCTCTACCTTCACGGGATCGGTGCTGTCGGCCAGTCCGAGCAGGTTGCAGATCCTTATGCAGTGGGTGTCGCAGACTATCGCGGGCTTTCCGTATATATCCCCCACGATAAGGTTAGCGGATTTCCTTCCGACTCCCGGGAACCTGAGCAGCGTGTCTATGTCGTCCGGCACTGTTCCGCCGTACTCCTCACAGAGCATCTTCATGGAGGCCAGTATGTCCCTCGCCTTGGATGCCCCGAGCCCGCAGGGCTTGACTATGGAGAAGACGTCGTCGTAATCCGCTGCTGCGAGAGCCTCCGCCGTGGGATACTTCCCGAACAGCACTGCGGTGACGATGTCCACCCTTGCGTCGGTGCACTGGGCGGCCAGTCTGACGGACACCATCAGCTGCCACGCGTCCTCGTAGGACAAAGTGCACTGCGCTACGGGATATTCCTTCTCAAGCGCTTCCGTGACTTTTCTTGCCTTCTCTCTTCTGTCCATTTGATTATACTCCATCCATTGTCCTCAAACGCGGACAATGGTCAATATATTTTGATGTTCCCGAATGTTTTTATGAGTGCGCCTTTGGTGATATCATTATATAAAGAAAATTACCCAAAGCGAGGCCATCCATGGAAAGATCTCCCCTTGCTTCCCTTCTGAGGCCCGAAACGCTCGACGACGTGTTCGGACAGCATCATCTCCTCGACCGGGGAATGGTGTTCAGGGAAGCCATAGAATCCGGCTCGGTCCCCAACATGATCTTCTACGGCCCCTCCGGCGTCGGCAAGACGACGGTGGCCAACATCATTGCCAAGAACAGCAACATGCAGCTGTACAAGCTCAACGGGACCTCGTCTTCCATATCCGACATAAAGCAGGCCATAGAGGACTCCAGGACTCTGCTGGGCATAAACGGCGTGCTCATATATCTGGACGAGATCCAGTACTTCAACAAGAAGCAGCAGCAGTCGCTGCTGGAGGTAGTG
>CACYBC010000053.1 GCA_902772615.1 uncultured Ruminococcus sp. | reverse complement strand
GATACCAATTCCGCATATTTGGCAAGCATGGAAAAGTTTGAACTGTCGAACGATTCCAAGAAATCGCAGTATGTATTCAGGAACTCTTCATATGCATCGATCGCTTCCTTGATCTCGGGTCTCATTCCCGTATTTTCGGTTTTACCCTGATCAGGTCCCGGATCACTCATACCCTGTGATGATTCAGCAATTGATATGCTGTCTATGATGCTTTGAAAAACGCTGGATAGATCTTCATCTACATTTGCGGTTTTAATAAGGCCGATTAAATATACGTCTCCGTCGTTGACATAAACGAAATCATCATATACCAGAACAGAAGTCCCATCCATCTTTCCTTCAAACTGATATCCGAAGCCGGACCTTCCGTCTATTATCTGTTTCTTACTGTCATTCCTTTTCACGTCGCTGAAGGTACCTTCAAAGCCAGCCTGAAGACTGTTTGCAACATATTCCTCATTTCCCGAGTATTCTTTTTCAGACAATCCGGAGTCCGCATATGAGAGCATGATCATACACTTATCATTTCCGGTCTCGGAATCTTTAAAAAAGAAATTGTTTTCATTACTGGCAGCGGTCTTGCTCCCAAAACGATTTGGTATACGGATCACCATGTCATGAAAGATCACTGTTGTACTGTTGCTGTTATCCAATACAGTCGTACCAGCAGCGCCAGTCGGATCCGTGTCTTTACCTGTGTCATTCTTGTCTGTTTCACTTTTACCTGCGCACGATGCCAGTAAAAACATAAGAATCAAGATGACAAGGACTACACTAATCAGTTTTTTCATATCCTCTCCTTTTCGATGTCTTGAAGATGCTAAAAGGCAGAAACAGCCTTCACGGTCATATGGTTTTGCTTCTTATGAAACTCTTCTGATTCTATTTCCGTTCCCCGCGGAACGGTCAATATTGCAAAAATCCAGTTAGGACAATTCCTCTTTCATAATCTTCAGAAGGTTTCTGATCGTTTTTTCTCTTTCAGTCTTTTCTTTCATAAGTCTTTCAAGGACTCTTTCGTATATGTCCCTTTTCTCCTGTGCTGAGGAATTTATTACTGACCTGACTTCATTTATGCTCAGCCCTGCTTCTCTGTATCGCAGAATGACCTTGAGACGTGCAAGAGACTCCTCATCATAAACCTTATGCATTTGAGGTCCAATTCTGTTGGTCGGATTCAGCAAGCCTATCTTGTCGTAATAAAACAAGGTCTTTCTTGTTACTCCGGTTATCGACGAGATCTCTGCCACGGTATACAGCCTTTCCTTTTCTGTCATTTTTCCGCCTCCTGTCAGCTAAAGAATACATGACCCCGGGGAACGGAAATATACCCAAAATCTTTCCAATGTTTTTTTAAATAATAGGCGGGAGCCGTCTGGTCTCCCGCCTTGATCATTATTTGTTCTTTTTCAGCCTTTCAGTTCTTTCTTCCTTCTCTCGATCGCGTCCTTCATCTTTTCCCAATTGACAGAATGATTCCGTTCCCGTTCTTCTTCATTCATGAAGATGTCTTCAGCTAAAATGCGATTGAGATATCCACATTTCCTGCACTGCCATACAGGCAGATGATCATCAAATCCATCCTGAACATTGAGATACGCACCGCAGCTGTCACACATCCACTCTATGCCGGGGAACCTTTTATCTAGATCGTCACCTGAATAAGTATCTTCATAGTCCTCATTAAAATACAACGCCTCGAGTTTATCCAATATCGATGCTGCAAGATCCCCCTGACGAAATGCCGGAACGAAGGCGCTGTTGAACACTCTGTATACCCTTCCCGCTTCATTCCTGAGAAGTCCGCCCAGCATCAGCCACAGTATTGCACGCGCTGTACCATCAACTGAAAAGTCA
This sequence comes from uncultured Ruminococcus sp., assembly GCA_902772615.1. Lineage (GTDB taxonomy): Bacteria > Bacillota > Clostridia > Oscillospirales > Ruminococcaceae > RUG11783. The sequence goes on along the minus strand of CACYBC010000053.1, from coordinate 15,789 downwards.
TTTAGCTGATATGCCGCATTGTAAATGATCCCATCGAAAACTTCGTCATCCATTGCTGCGGCTTCCGCGTCGCGTTCCAAGGGACTCATCCCGGTACGTACTTCGGCAAGTTCAAACGAGAACTCCAACAGATCCAAACACAGATCATATCGTACATTTTCCTCCAAAGATGCCACTTTGTTCTTTATACTATCGATCAGTCTTGTCAGTAAATCTCTGTCTTCGATCAGCTCCCTGGAGATACGCTTCCGTATGAGTTCTGCGTTTTTTCTCTCCTTTTCCTCATTACCTCTGGCACTGCCGTATAGCCGTCCCATTATCTGTGTTACCGTGGCATCTCCTGTAGCATAGATATTCCCTCGATACAGAGATGCTTCTATAACGCATTTTTCATAACTGAACTTAGGAGGTCTCTTGCCTTCCTCCTGTTCTCTTATGTGTATCACGGTCCCGGGAAGCCAGCTTACCAGAGTATCCATATGGTTTTTGGCAATTAATGGCATATAAGAATCACAGATCGCTGCGACATTGCTGAACCTGAGTTGTCTGCCTGTTTCCTGCATACTGCAGATCCTTTCACAATACATATGATGAACAGTTTGTTAGAGTTTAGAGTTTTACTATAGATTCCCTTTGAACGATGCCTGTACCCTCATTTTCCCGTCGTCATCAATGACAAGCTTTACGCTCTGTTTCAGTCTCTGATACATACGTTTCTTCTCGTTCTCTGTTATGTGTGCTCTGCTCCTGGCGCATGCACCTTCAAGGATTATCTCCAGATTTCCTATATTCAGATTATCTATAGTCTTAAGGAGCTCAGAAGTAACGACCGTTCTTTCCAGCTCTACACTGTCACCGCTGTAGAAATCGTCAATATAACAGTAGAATACGCCTGCATTGACCAGATTCTCTTTCATTGCCGGACTGCACTTCTCACGTTCAACCATCATTAAGAAGTTAGCTTCCGGAAGCTGATCCAGCATAGCCCAGTAATCAGAATCTGAAGCCACCAGCATAAATGAATCAGTATTGTTAGCGTAGAACTCTTTTGTTATTGCCATCGCTACCGACATATCAACTAGGCTCTTCTGTTCAAGCACCCTTGAGATGATTCTGTGCTCAACAGGAATACCTGCATAGTTTTCAAAGATGCTCCAGGCTGTAGTGGTCCGCTCATCATCTATGATGATAACTTTAGTGATTCTGCCGGTATACTCATCATTAAGCTGCCTCAGTGTTGCACACAGCCTGTAGGGATCCGAATTCTCCGCATCCACGACGACACAGACGCTGATAGCTTTTCCTATGAATTTATAGATTTTATCCTTCGTGTGCTCTCCGACATCAGCGACTTTGCTCTGGTCCTCAAGCGCGTCCTCATGCCAGTAATACAGAAGATTGATGAACTTACGGTCACTGTTCAGAATATTGCCCTGACTTGATACCGGCCAATTACAGTACGTCGAATATGGATATAGTTTTAAGTTCTGCTGAAACTTTGTTCCTTCTTCTACGGGATCAGTTAGTCCGTTAGGCATAACAACGAAATCTCTGAAATAATCCCAGTTCAGCCATTCCGGCAGAAGGCTCTTACAATTATTAATTCTGTCTGATATTAGCTTGTTTGCTTCGATAAGATACTCATTAACATCTTTTGTGTTTTTTCTGAATATTTCAATTCCGTCTTTATGGAGCGAGTCTATGCATTCCTTGATCAGCGGATCTGCAGAGTATATGCTCGCCGTTCCTCTTAATGCCATTTTTATGTTTCTGAAGTTTCTTTCAAGTCTTGTCCGTGCAAGACATAAATAATGGATTATTCTCCCGTTCTTATCATTGCTGGCCAGATCGTATGCATCAAGTTCTACCTGGTATCCCCTGTTTTCAATGTTGAATCTCTGAACGCCTATAAGGTACGCAACAGCGCCTACGATCGAATAGGTATCTTCCTTGATCCGTAAAAGCTGCTCTGCTTCTGCATATGCCGGTCTGTCTGAGATGTCATGTATTTCCATCTCCGTCCCCTTTCTTCTAAAGATAATATGGATATCGGTTGCTATAGTTTTTCTTTCTAAATTATAGACCAATGAAAAGGCTCTGTGTTTGTCGTTCACACAGCAAATAACGTCGTTCGTGCAGATCACGATGTAATTTGTGCATTCCCAAGATAAACTACAGGAATCATCTGAACTGCTCGAACTGCTAATAAAGCCTTATGAAATGAACATGCCCTGGCTGGATCACAAGTCCAGTCAGGGCTTTTCTCTACATATAATGCTCCGGGCACATCATTATCCGTTATGCCCATGTCAATTATCTGCGGCCTCTTTTCGTAGTCACATAATCGTCAGTTTTCGTCCGTTCATGATCTTTGCAGATCTGTAGTTTCATACATTCAAAAAGCGTTTGAGCTCAAATCAGGTTATCCTCATCGAAAGGATTCGAACACTTGGCTTTGTTGCGAGCCTCCCGCCAAATCTAATCATTTTTTTGACTTTCAAGTGATTAGATTTCTAATCACTTATTTCTTAATCGCAATTTTTCGGGCTTTATCATTTTTGTTCACCGACCCTCCGTTTTTCCTTTAAATAAAGGGATTTCCTTGATTCGCTTTTTTCGGGTTTTACCTTGAATTTTAGTGCGAGGAGCCGCTCCTAAGCGAGGGGTCGGAGGTTCGAATCCTCTCGGGGACGCCAAAAACGGCCTTAGAAACCTGCTGTTTCTGAGGCCTTTTGTTATTCCCATAAACGGATTCGAATTCCCAGCACAATTACTGGTTCTTTGTCCTGATTTAGGCGTAACCTATAACTTGCGTTGTGTATTGTAAAGAGTTGCGGCATGAACGACATGTTTCGAGTCGCGATCGGCATTGCTGCAGGTAAATCAACCGGCTCAAAAACGGCGGAAAGATGTTCAGAGTTGACTTCCGCAGACATGTAAATGTAGAATTCTGGAAAAAACAACTGAGGTGCAGAATGGCTGAAAAGAAAAAATCAATCCTTACAATGGCCTCATACGGCACAGGGAAATTCCTCGCTGAGTTCCTGTCCGGTGCATACGGGATCATGGTCTACTACTTTTATGAATCGGAGATGCATCTTGATGCGCTTTATGTGGCTATAGCAACCGTGATCTATTCCATCTGGAATGCGGTGAACGACCCGCTGATCGGCTACATCACCGGCAAAACGAGCAAAGTCACGAGAAGATTCGGTCGCCACACTCCGTGGATCCTCTCCGGGATCGTATTATGTTCTGTCTCCTATGTGGGCATATTTGCAGTTCCTGACTGGATTCGGAAAAAACCTGTGATGCTCTTTTTGTGGATGGTCACATTTGTCTGTCTCAACGACGGTTTCTATTCGCTCTGGGAAGTCAACTATCAGGAAGTCTTCCCCAACAAGTTCCGCACAACGGAAGAAAGATCAAAGACCGCGGTCATAGCTACTTCGATCGGTGTTTTCGGAATAGCGCTCGGTGCCGTGCTGCCTCCGATCTTCTACTCCTACGGTGATCCCGGGAGCTTTGCCACCAGCGCTATGATCATCGGTGCTATATGTATTATTGGTGCTATTTTGATAAGAAGAGGCGTAAGTGAGACTCCGGAGATGAAACTTGCCAGCGCAAAGGTGGAGCAGCAGGACGAGATGGGCTTCTTCAAGGCTCTTGCCCAGTCCGTCAGGCATAAGGAATTCCTGGCATTGCTCCTTATGCTGTTCTTTTATCAGAGCGCATGCATGTGCATGACAGGATCCGTTAACTACGTTGTCAGCGGAGTGCTCGGCATGAAGAGCACTGCCACTACGCCCATCTTCGCCGGCATGCTGATCGGTGCACTCGTGTCGATCCTTGTCTGGCGCAGTGTTGCAAAGCGCATACGAAACAACAACCAGAAACTGCTGGTGATCACCAGTTTTGCCATGGCTGTTGCCTCAGGTGCCCTGTTCTTTGCGAATTCGCAACTTACATTTATGATCGGCATGTTCTTATGGGGACTCGGTTTCGGAGGTTTCTGGACCTTTATGACCCCGGCTATGGCCGATGTAGTTGATTCCGTAGTCGTTTCGGAAAAGAGACGTGAAGACGGAGTCCTGATGGGGATCCGGGCATTCTTTATGCGTCTCTCTTATACAAGTCAGGCAATAGTCTTCTGGCTTTGTCATAAGATGACCGGATACGATTCAGAGATCACCGGTATCCAGGCACCTCTTGCAAGGATCGGGATCAAACTGCACATCTCTCTCATTCCTGCAGTTTTTTTCGCGGTCGCTGCCATGTGCATGCTTCTCATCAACACACTGACACCTGAGATTGTTGAGAAGAACAAGGAAGAGCTGAAAAAGCTGGGTCTGTGATCATTGAAATATCCATAGGATCGATTCTAAACAAGAAAAGAAAAGGCTGCGGAACACATAAAGTGCTCCGCAGCTTCTTATAATTAGTTTATCTCTGATCTCTATGGATCGGATCAAAGCACAAAACGCTAATGCGTCAATTGACAGCACTGTTATAAATTGGCAACTCCGGTTTTATCTGCGCGGGTGAAAGAACTCCTGTCTTCTTGCTCCGGGCATCCCCTGTCGTAGGGGCTCCCGGCATCCATGAAAGGATAACTGTCAGAGTCATTCAGAGCAAGTATCTTCCCGTCATCTCCTTCATGAGAGCCTGTACGGTTCAGGCAGTCTAACATGGCACGCCCTGGTAAGAGTCTCAAGGATCTCATACATCAGATCCAATGCCTCCTGCACATCAGTGCTGTCCTTGCGGCTTCTCATCGCCTCGATGCGCGCTGTGGGAGGATATGCCATCGGTACAAGTTCCCCTCCCTCCAGTAGGTTCGCAGCATATTCTGCGACTTCCAGGACATCCTCGACATCCGCGCTGTGATCACGCCTGTTATTCTGCCTGACCGACTCAGTCACTCTCTTGGCGAGTATGACAGCGCGGTTAACATAGTCTTCCTGGTTGACATCGGACCTGACCGCCGTCTCGCTCCGGTTGCGGTAGAAGCCAAGAATAGCCGCAACTATGGAAGGATCCCTGACTGTGCCGTCTGGATAGCACACTCCGTGCACGCGTCTCCAGGAGTCCTCGCCGATCATGAGTTCGAACAGGAACCACCCTATACCGAATTCTTCATGCATCTGTATCGCCATATCGTAGGGATTTGCTCTGCCGATGCAGCACATCTCGTTGTTCAGTACGGGCTTTCCGTACTTCCTTGAAAGATCCGCAGCCATCTGCAGGATATTTCTGAGCCTTTTCCTGGTGCAGGAGTAATCATGGAATACGATGACATCAGCTATCTCTGCGGTTCCGCTTGCTTCTGTCTCATAGATGAAGATGTTTCCTACTCCGACATCGTGATCCGGATCCTTCTCCTTCACATACTTCATGAAGTGTCTGACTATCGCCCAGGTCTTCTCCTGCCTCTCCCTCAGCACTTTGAGGTCAGGTGCTTCCTGAAACTCCTGCAGGTAGCCGAACTCCTCGTCGTACCAGGTAACGAACCTGTCTGTATAACCCGGCTCGTTGGCGATATCCCAGAACAGCAGTCCCGGTTCATCCTTCAGGGCAGCGATGACTGCATCGACATACTCCTCACCTATGTGCCAGCAGGAAGGGTCCTCTATCGATTTTGTAAGAGGCTTGAGTCCTTCAACGGCATTCATCTCTTCCCACGTCAGTTCGTCATCGCGGAAACGGAATCCCATGAACAGGATCGGGTTCGTGCAGATCCCGTGTTCCCAGGCAGTCCTTACGAAATCCTTTATGTTTGACAGAAATCTCTGAGGATCTCTCCGGTACATACTGATATCCATGAAGATCCTCACGCTGTTCAGGTGCAGTCTCTCGGCGTAGCCCAGATCCCTGTCCACGATGCTGTGATCATATCTGGCCCAGAAATCCCTGTCGTTCAGGCAGTTGGACTGGGTGTAATTGAATCCCTTGAGTTTGCTGTAATCCACTGTTTTCTTCATTTTCATATCCTCTGCAGTGTGCTGCCAAGAAGTGTTATTTTGAGATACTATCCACACATCAATTCTATAACAACGTCCGTATCGCATACTTCACAAATATCCCGCCCTGGCGCGGTAAATCTGCCGAAAATGGCATCCGGCAGGACGGAAGCAATGACAGTTTCCGGTGTCTGACACTTCTGCCCTGTTTAGCGGGATCCAATGGTGCCCTTCGCATCTGTTTGATCTCGCAACACAAAAAGGAACGACCTCATAGAGGTCGTTCCGATACGTAAACGTTATATTCTGCGTCTTTATTCGCTGAATCTTATCCTGGAGGACTTGTACAGTTCCTTCTGGAAATCGAATATCGGTGCACCTGCTCCGGCGAAGCACGCAGGCTTATCCTTGTTGGCATACTCTTCCGCATACCTGTCAGCACACTCTATCTGTGTAGCAGGATCGGCATCAGCGGGGCAGTCAAAGACGGGCACCTGCATGATGAGCTGATCACCATACTCAGCGTAGATCGCGTGATAGTCGTTGATCACCATGCCGTCCCAGGCATCCCATCCGGCCTCGATCATGCAGGGGATCAGTCTCTCTACCTTGCCGCAGGAATGAAGGTCACAGTTGTATCCGAGTTCATGGATACGATCGGTGACTCTGCGCATGTAGGGAACGAGCATCTCTCTGACTATTCTTTCATTGAAGAACGGTCCGTCCTGTGCACCCCAGTCATCATGGAAGCAGAAGCCTTCGAAGTCATGTCCGAAATACTTGTGGAAATGATCCACTATATCGATCCAGAGATCCGACAGCGCATCCATAAGGTCCTTGACGTCCTGTTTTGTCTTGCGGTTCATCAGGGCGTATGCCGCAGGTCCGAAGTCCATGAAGGAGATCAGTCTTTCAAACCATCCGGTAAAGATGCAGACGTTGACATATCTGGGATTGTTGATCAGATATTCCTTGTTAGCCTTGGCGCTCCCTTCCCAGTCCCAGCTGTCAACATCGGGGAACTTGATTACTTCTCTCCACTTAGTGATGTCGGTCAGAGTCGGGTTTCCAGGTCTTACGATTGAACCGCGCGCAGACGGGACATACTCCCAATATACTCCGAACATGTCGTCTCCGCCTACCGGGCCCTCGTATTTGGGACCCTGAATTACGAATGCTCTCGCCGTGTTATCCGGGATGATCTCAGGGCAGAACCAGTTCTTGTCCGCTGTAGCAGGCATCCAGAGCTGTTCTCTCTGATAGGCCAGTCTCAGGTTTTCCCTTGCACTGATAGGAGAATCGAACTCTATTCCTCCGCGGATATGCTGTGTCATGTCGGGGTACGTGATCTTGGCGTTCTCGATCTCTTTGTTATCAAATTTCATTTCCTGACCTCTTTCTGTATCATATATTCTATTTCTTTTAACATTTTACTTTATAAAAATAATACATTCTTTTTAACTGTAATGTAAAGACAGAAAAAACTTATCATCCGTCCGGGATCATCCGGCCCGTCCGGTGAATCTGCCGGCCAGAAGCTTGTTCGCTCTGTATGTCTCTTCTTCTGTGCAGCCTGTTCTGGCAAGAAGTTCATGCTCCCTGATGGTTCCTTTTCCATGAGGGACTCCTACTGCACCGGAATCAGAGCCGGCTGCTATGCTGACTCCCATATCACGGGCTTTTGACAGGCAGTTCAGCTGTTCATCCAGAGTTCTCTCTGCAACAGCACTGCTGATGCCTTCTCTTCCTATGAACGCCTCGACAGCAGCGAGCGTAGGGACCCATACTATCTGCTTTTCAGCCATGATCTGCATGGCGTCCTCATCGGCAAAATAACCGTGTTCTATGCTGTCGACTCCCGCAAGAGCTGCTGCCCGCACGGTGTCGGAACCGTTTACATGAGCCATCACTCTGTACCCTTCTTCATGGGCAATATGTACCAGCTCACTTATCTCATCAGGATCCAAACCGTCGCAGGACAGCTCCCCCCATGACCTGAATGTAATGATCCCGGACAGCATGAGCTTGACGAAATCGCCCTTAACTTCACCAAGTTCTGCTATGCGCCTGCGGAAGGATCTCATGTCATCGTAATCTTTCCCCACGATAGAACCGTAATACCCCTTCTTATGTATGGCAAACACCGGAGTAACTACTTTGATCCCGTATTCTGCCGCAATGTCCCTGCCCATGGCTGAAACACCGCAGGCATCCCCTCCGTCACGGAAGTACACTATACCGGCGTTCTTCAGTGAACAAAGTGCTGAACGAAGCACAGAATCATCCACACCGTTTTTATGGCGGATGCGGGCAGCAGCAAAATCCTTCCCATCCATCATAAGATGACCGTGACACTCGTAATATCTGTTCATGATACAAACACTCTCTTGTCGATCGGAGACAATACCTTGTCCTGTATTACAGGCTCCCGGCCAGGCATCTCCGGGCCGTAATAGTATTGCCTGTCTGTATATATTTTATTATGATATATAAAGAAAGACACATATTCCAGGCGGAACTCCCGCCGTGTTCATCTTTATGGATGTCGGACATACGGGTGTACCGCTTGTATTGTATGCCGAAGAAGGTGAGAAATTGCTGAACTATACCAGATACAAACTGAAATCCCCGGAGGAACTGGCTCCTTTCCTTGACGGAGCAGACAACATCTTTGTGCTTGCCTGCAACAAGTGCTTTAAGGAATTCGAATCCGTAGAAGAGCCTGACTGCGAAGAATTCGTAAAGATGCTGCAGGAGCAGGGTAAGACAGTGACAGGCTCCCTTAAAACTGATTTTCTATGCAACAGGTCACAGACCGTGAAGGTCCTTGAGGTCCCGGAAGGCACGGAAAACGTTTTCGTTGTCAGCTGCGGACTGGGCATCCAGACCATCGCCGACTCCGTGAATATCCCGGTATTTGCTGCCGCGAATTCTCTCAACTACAGAGGGCATCACGGAATGGCGCTGACCGACAGGGCATGCGATGCCTGCGCTCAGTGTTACCTCAACATCACAGGAGGGATCTGTCCCGTCGTCGACTGCGCCAAGAGTCTGCTCAACGGGCAGTGCGGCGGAGCCAAGGACGGGAAATGCGAAGTCGACCCAACCAGAGACTGTGCGTGGGAAAAGATAGAGAAGCGACTGACTAGGCAGGGACGTCTTCAGGAGTTCCTTGAGCAGCCCGTCCAGGTACGCGACTACTCGAAGGTCAACTACAAGGCCATAAGCGAGTTTGTCAAGGCTGCCCGCGAATCCCGCTTTGACGGCTATTACGGAGGCGTTCACCCTTCCGAGCGAAAGGAGCTCAGCGAGGAAAAAGCCCTCGTCAGGTTTCCTGAGCCTGACACGGTAGTGATTCCCCTGTCGATGCACTCCGGAGCTCCCGCCAACCCGACAGTTCAGGTCGGGGACCATGTTAAGGTCGGCCAGAAGATCGGAGAGGCTGCGGCATTCATCAGCGGAAACGTGCACTCCAGCGTGAGCGGCACGGTCGTCGCAGTGGAATCACGGCCTCACCCGACAAGGGGAGGCGGTGTTCTCTCCGTAGTGATCGAGAACGATAAGAAGAATGAAGTCGCCGAAACTGTAAAGCCGTACGGTGACATAAAAGACCTCACCGCAGAACAGATAGTGGATATCGTTAAAGAGAGCGGTATCGTAGGCATGGGAGGTGCCGGCTTCCCCACCTCGGTCAAACTCGCTCCCAACAAGCCGATAGAAGCCGTGATTCTCAACGGATGCGAGTGCGAGCCGATACTGACTGCGGATCACCGCGTGCTGCTCGAGTTTGCGGACGACGTCATCTATGGTCTTCGGGCTATGATGAAGGCGGTGTCTGCGCCAAGAGGCATCATCGCCATAGAGGACAACAAACCCGATGCCATCGAACTGCTGCAGTCAAAAACAGAGGGCTTCGAAGATATAGAAGTCATCGGCGTCAGGACCAAATATCCCCAAGGCGCTGAAAAGATGCTTATCAAGCGCATCCTCGGCAGACAGGTGCCCAGCGGCGGACTTCCCGCCGACGTCGGAGCCGTTGTCTGCAACGTCAGCACTTCAAAGGCAGTATCCGACGCCATTCAGACAGGCATGCCTCTCGTAGAAAGAGTCGTGTCCGTTACAGGCGAAAGGATCAAGAATCCCGGCAATTTCATCGTCAAGATAGGCACCCCGATCAGGGAGCTCATAGACTACTGCGGCGGCATCACTGCCGAAGACGTCTCACTCAAGACCGGCGGCCCGATGATGGGCATAGACCTCACCGATACCGATGTTCCCGTGATCAAGGCGACCAACGGCGTAATCGCTGTGGATAAGGAGCATTTTGAGACCGCCAGCTGCATCAAGTGCGGCAGGTGCGTGGATGTATGCCCGATGGAACTCAAGCCGCTTTACTTTGCAAAATACCATGACGAAGGAGACTGGAAAGGCATGCAGGACATGAATGTGATGGACTGCATAGAGTGCAGAAGCTGTGAATACATCTGCTCCTCCAAGATCCCTCTCGTCTCGAAGATCAAAGCCGGAAAATCTGCGGTAAGGGAGATGAATAAAAAGTAATGCTGGTAACGAAACTTAAAGACAAAGATACTGTTGCATCGCTGATCTGCGGAAAGGCATTCATCATAAACTGCCACGGCTGCAAGGAAGTCGGTTTCCCCGAGAGAGACGCCGCTGAGTTCCAGAGAGAACTGGAATCGGACGGAAAAGTCTCCGGCATCCTGACGATGGATTATATCTGCAATCCGGAGAATATTGCTCTGAATCTCAGTCTTCGCAAAGACGAGATCGATGAGGCTGACTGCGTGCTGGTGTTCTCCTGCGGAGTAGGGGTGCAGACCGTCTCATCCCTGCTGGAGGATAAGCGCGTCTACGCTGCCTGTGACACCTACGCCGTTCCCGGCGGGCAGGGCGTCACTCCCCTGGAGTTCGACTGCAGGCAGTGCGGCGAGTGCTACCTCAACCTGACCGGTGGCATCTGTCCTCTCACAGCCTGCTCAAAGGGCCTCGTGAACGGACAGTGCGGCGGAGCCAAGGACGGCAGATGCGAGGTAGACCCGGATATGGAGTGCGGCTGGGAGCGTATCCAGCGCCGTCTCGCCATGGTGGGACGCCTCGATGTGCTCAGGAGTCCCGTACAGATCCGCAACTATGACAACGAAGTCAATGCAGCGGAATGACGCTGATATTCTAAAGATTAGGAGAGCATCATAAATGAAGATTACCGATCGTTTCTCAAAAGGTGAATTCGTCGTTACTGCTGAAGTAGGTCCTCCCAAAGGCTTCCATGTGGACGAGCTCGTCTCAGAAGCTAAAGAGTATCTGAGCGACATAGCTGCAGTCAACGTCACCGATAATCAGTCCTCTGTAATGAGGCTTAGTTCCCTAGGTTTCTGCAAGGCGCTCAAGGATGCCGGGCTGAATCCCATATTCCAGCTCACATGCCGCGACCGCAACCGCATGGCGCTTGAATCAGACCTGCTGGCGGCTGCCCTGTTTGGCATAGACAACGTTCTGTGCCTCACCGGTGATCACACGAAGCTCGGCGACCATCCAGGTGCAAAGCCCGTCTTCGATCTTGACTCCGTCTCACTTCTGCATACAGTGTGTGAACTTGAAAAGGGCCGCGATCTGGGCGGAAATGAACTCGTAGGTGAGCCTCCCGTTTTTGCCAAAGGTGCTGTCGTATCGCCCTGCAGTGATTCCGTCGATGCCCAGCTGGCAAAAATGGAACGCAAAATAATGGCCGGCGCCGAGTTCTTCCAGACTCAGGCTGTATTCGATCCCGAAAGATTCATCTCATTCATGGAGAGAGCAAAACAGTTCAATGTGCCTGTGCAGGTCGGTGTCATCATCCCCAAAAACGTCGGGATGGTGCGGTACATGAGCCAGAACGTGGCAGGCATCGTCGTGCCCGACTCGGTCATCGACGAACTCAAAGCCGACAAGGAGAAGACGAAGGCAGGCATCACCGGCGTCGAGATCGCAGCAAGGATCATCAGAGAATGCAGGCCGTACTGCCAGGGCGTTCATATCATGGCTCTCGGCTGGGAAGCCAAAGTCCCCGAGATCCTGAAACTCGCCGGCATCTGAAAAGACCTTACATAGCGAAAAGAGAGGGTGTTCCCACACCCTCTCTTTTTTGATTATACATGTTCATCCGGGATATCTTGGTTCTGCCGAATACCGTCCCTGTCATCTGTGCGCACGTAGAATCTGTTGATCTGTGGCCCGCACTCAGGCGGCACTGCCGCACCTCTTCTCCTTCTTGCAGGGACATTGCCCTCTGTTCCCTTCGGACGGTGAAGCTTTACCCCGTCATTCTCTAGCTGCCTCTGCAGTTCCTTTACATCCAGTTCCTGAAGGCTGCAGTTTTCTTTTGCAGCGAGCGCCGCAGCCGTACCCGCCGCCTGTCCCGTCAGTACGCAGGCCGGTATGAATCTCATAATAGCCCAGCCTCTTCCTTCCGCTGATACCATCCTTCCGGCTGCCAGCACGTTGGACAGAAGATCGGTGATCAGTCCCTCATACGGAAATTCATATACCGTTGCAGGCTCGTCCAGCGAAGCTATCACGCATCCTACAGAACTTTCGATATGGTACTCTCCGTCATATCTGAGTTCATCTTTTCCTATAAGTCTTCTTGTCATGCGGAACTGAGGCATGAACGGAAGCGTAAGCATGGCATAATCAGGTCTCTGATGCTTTTTCAGCCAGTCAAGGGCAAGCCCTCTGGATATGCGGATATACTCGTTCACTCCTTCCGAAGTGGTTCCGTCGCAGGTCAGTTCCATGTTCTCATCCCCTGCCTGACCGCTGGGCACGAGCCCAAGCCATCTGAGCGGCACCGCTTTGAGCATGTCTCCCTCTTCGATCCCTTTTTTCATAGCATCAAAATCAAGCTCATGGAACCAGTGAGACACGATGGTCTTGAGAGTCTCCGTCTCCGCCCCTGCCCTGTATACCAGATCGGCATCGCCCGAAGCATCCACGAATACTTTTGCCATGTATGCCGTCCTGCCGGATTTGTTCTCGACCACGATCCCCTTTACCGTGTTTCCTTCCATGATCGGTTCACTGAACACCGTGTCAAAGACGACATCAACGCCTTCCTGCTGTACGAACTCATCCAGTGCCAGAACAGCCGGCGGGATAAAGAAATTGGACATGTATCTGGGGCTGTCTTCCGGAGCAGTGTCAGGGCCGTCCCTCCACTGTTCAGGTATGGAATCCTGGGAATACCTTACGCAGACGCGCATAAGCTCCTCCGCCAGTCCGCCGTAGATCTTATGACCTCTGCCGTCATCTATGGGAAGGTATACACAGACATGTCCGAGAGTGGCGAGTCCTCCCAGTACTATGCTCTTCTCTATCAGTGTTACCCTGGCGCCATGTCTGGAGGCAGCTACTGCTGCCGCAACGCCTGCCAGCCCTCCTCCCACAACGATCACGTCCGTTTCTCTTACTACGGGAATGTCTCTTTCTTCTATTCTGACTGTTTTACCCATTTCCATGCTCCGATCTGTTAGTATTCTTATTCTGTTCAACCGTCACTGTCCAGGAATCCCAGATACTCATCAAATGCATTGAACAGCATATCACCCGAGCACACCGGAAGTACAGCATCTGTCTTTCCTACCTGGCTGAAACCGTAATAATCGTTCTTCCTTGTAAGGACAAGTACGGGAATGATCTCATAATCAGGCCCGAACACGATCTCCAGGTAAGGTACATATTTGGCAGACTGCAGCACTTCTTCCGGATCTATCCTGTCCTTCATCTTGAATTCGAGGGCAAATACCCGGTCTTCCGTGATGACCAGCACATCTGCATATATGCGGATGTGACGGGACCGTTTGAGTCGGAGTTCAAAGGCGATCTCCCACTTCAGACAGTCTTTGACTGCCATGTCAAGAAGATCCCTGAACAGCTGAAGCATATGTTCACGACAATCCCGGAACGAGTGGAACAGACCCCGTGTGTCGCTGAGGCTTCTTCCGATATTTGTGCATCCCTCTGTCAGTTTTTCCAGCCATTCCTCTTCTCCGAGTCCCATGAACTCCGCAACAGTACTGTAGTATCCCGCAAATTCCTGCAGACCGGAATGAGGCCTCTGCTGCCGGACGATCCCGTGCCAGCAGTATTCCCGGTCCTGCCAGCACAGTTCTCTCATCAGCGGTGAACTGTAGAGTATCCGGTTGACGGTCTGATGGTCCAGCCCAAGTTCTTTGGCGATCTCACGTGCTTTCAGTCCGCCGCTTCTGCAGACAAGCGCACAAACAGCTTGCTCAGCAGCTTGTGTTTTTCTTTCTCTGTTCTCCATATTGAGAAGTATAGCACCGTTCAGGAAAAATCAGGTCATTTCCCACTCAGAAGAATGACGGTTTTAAAAAGAGAGGCCAGCGCTCCTTAAAGCGCCGGCCTGTTAAGTATTTGTCTTATGCGCTGAATTTCTCTCTTGACAGTTTATAGAGCTCAAAGTCAAAATCGATGCCGGGGTTGTCATAGTTCGACAGTGTCGCGGGTTTCTCGCGGACCGCGAATTCATCCGCAAACCTTGCTGCCCATTCCTTCTGTGTCTCAGCGTCAGCATCAGCCGGACATTCGGAGGCAGGAACATTCATAAGGATCTTGTCTGCATACTGCTCATACAGCATATGGTAGTCATTTATTGCCATGCCGTCCCATGCGTCCCAGCCGGCATCTATCATGCAGGGCAGAAGCTTCTCCACCTTGCCGCAGGAGTGCAGGTTCGTGATGTAACCGAGGCTGTGGATGTGGTCGTTGACTTTGCGCATATACGGCACAAGCATCTCTCTGACCACTCTCTCATTGAAGAACGGACCGTCCTGGGCGCCCCAGTCATCATGGATGGTGATCCCGTCTATAAGATCTCCGTAATACTTATGGACATGATCCACCACGTCTATCCACAGATCGGCGATCGCGTCCATCAGCTCCTTGACGGAGTCCTTTGTCTTGCGGTTCATCAGGGCATACGCTGCAGGTCCGAAATCCATGAAGGATATCAGTCTCTCAAAGTATCCGGTAAGGATGCAGAAAAGCTGCGCCTTCGTGCTGTTGGCCAGATACTCTCTGTCTTCCCTTGCACTTTTCTCCCAGTCCCAGCTGTCCACATCGGGGAACTTGATCACTTCTCTCCACTTGGTCACATCGGTGAGCGTCGGATTTCCGGGTCTGACGATCGAACCGTTGGCAGAAGGGACATACTCCCAGTAAACGCCGAACATATCGAGTCCGCCCTTAGGGCCTTCATACGGTTTTCCCTGAGTCACCAGTGCTCTGGCAGTGTTGTCGGGGACTATCTCCGGTGTGAAGTTCATTTTGTCGCCTGTCATTGGCATCCAGAGCTGCTTGCGTTCTAGAGCTCTCTTGAAGTTCTCCTTGGCAGTGATCGGAGAGGCAAAGTCTATCATGACACGCCTTCCGTATTCCACTTTAGCATTCTCTATCTCTTTCGGATCGAATTTCATTTTTTTGTCTGCCTCCTTTTATGGGTCGAAATGATGAAACTGTCCCGCAGGCTGGTACCCCTTCAGTTGTCCGTACTCTCCCGCTTTCCGGACATCCCAAGGACAGTTACTGACCGTCTTCTTTAATCAGTATATCACAGGCTGTATGCTGTTATTTGCCTTCATGGCTCAATATCCGTTCATTCTAAATCAGGCGCGGAGACCCGTGACTTAAGTCGTGGGAGGAGCGCCTGCCTCCAATACTATCATTTTTAGTGAAGAATAATAAAACAGTTTTTCGGGATTGAAACACTTCCCATTGTCCGCTTTTAGGGACAATGTCCTTGATAGAATGT
>CACYBC010000052.1 GCA_902772615.1 uncultured Ruminococcus sp. | reverse complement strand
GTGTATTCTCTCCGCTGCCTTTCCTCTTATCGGTGAAGCTGCAGTGCCGGAGAAATGCAGGATGCTCTGCTACAGCGGAGCAGTTGTTACAGTAGATACAGCAGCGGATACGGCTCTCTCCATGGTTCTCGGAAACATCGAAGCTGAGCTCGGTGAAGAGGGACTTTCCGCGTATCTGAAAGCCATGGAGACAGGGGATTATACGAAGTTCTACATGGTCCAGGGATCTGTGACTCCGACATTCCTTGTTGAAAAATACATGACAAATGCCGGCGGAATTAACCTGATCGACCGCAGAGGCGGGGTTCCTTTTACTCTTGCACAGAAGATCGAGCGCGACTGCTATTTCACAGCAGGCAGGAATGGAACCGTTCCTTTTGACTCAATGAGACTCGCAGCCATGGAAGCCGGCTACACGTCATCTGCGAAAGAGAATTCGATTTCTGCTTTCGCGTCTGACAGGGCTATCGGAGTTACACCCATGCCGCGGGACTTATCTGTCTTCACAGATGAAGATATTAAGAAGCTGAAGGGAGGAGATGGCAAATGATCAAAAAAGCTGCCGCCATTATCGCGGCAACATTTTCCATGATACTGCTTTCTGCCTTCCCTGCTTTCGCTGAAGGAGCAGTCATCAGAAAAAACAGCGCAGGAGACATCATCTTTACAATGAGAAAAGATGATGAGACTGAAGGCTATGGATACGAAGTGATCGCCGCCGATATCACGATGATCAACGAAAACGGGAGTGAAGCCACAGAGCCTGTCAGAATCGCGTTTGACGAAACCTTAACGACAGAAGCTTTTAATCAGTCAAGGACGGCAATCTATATCACTAAAAAGATTCCGGCAAATACCGTTAAAAACGCACTGAAAGATCTTGGCGACAGTGTTGTGAAAAAGTATGAGGACGGCAGCGGATATTTTATGATCGATGCCGTAACCGCAATACGGCTGAACAGCGAAGTGTCATCCTTTATGCTCTATGATCCGGAAGCAGGAAGATATGTCACGACACCAAATGAAGTGTTTTCAGAACGTGCTTATATTGAAAGCCTTGACCCGGACAAGGATATGGCATTCGGACACGGAGAGCTTGGAGGAACAGGCAGGACAGGGCTGCTCGGTGTGACAGCATGGAAGTATCAAAGCGATATGGCTTCAATGTATAAGGCTTTCCTCTGGATGAGCGAATATGACAGTGAATACGAGGATATCGAAAAACCGGAAAGGGAGCCGGTGCTGGAGCCGAGTGATGCGCGTTATAGGAGCCGGATCCTGGTCGGAGATGATGCGGATGGAAAGCCGTCGTTTCATACTTACAACGACTCAAGAGCATATACAGACGCATCCGGCGTCTTCCATGCAGCATTTACGGATGAGGGCGAAAACGGCCTTGTTATTCCATCCGGCGAGAGCTATATCAACGGACTTTCAGTCAATACGACATGCGGTACTGTTGATATCGGTCTCCGCGGAGCCACGCACAAATGGAACTTTGCTTACGCATACCAGTACCGGGCGCTGACATATAAGCCGGACGGAACCCCGGAGATCACAGTTAAAAAGGTCTCCAATGTCAACGGTGCAAAGGCCGTGATCACAAGAAGAGCCTATTACCTTTATATCCGTGGGATGGATCTCTACGATTTTGAAAGTGCAGAGACAGATAACATCTCTGTGGAGCCTGAGCCGACTTTATACTTCGGTACGGACCCGCATCTTGTCAATACCACGATCACTCCGGGAACAACCGGACCTGTCATGGGACAGATACTTGACCTTGAGACAACACGCCCCGGGTATGAGGCAAGATTATCAACATCAAGCGGAAATGTCCTGCTTACCGGAAGTGACGGAGGGGAAGTCGCAAGTTTCACGCCAAATGACGATGAGCACGTAGACTGGGCGAATATCAAGACAAACAGGGATCTTGGAGAGATAGGATTCCTTACTCCTTCTGCCATGGGCGGTGGAAGCAGCATGACAAAAAGAGCAGAATATCTTGCTTACGAAGATGCGCAGGACGCTGTTGGAAACGGAGATGACATCACTACTGATACAACTGACGGAGAGTCTGACAGCTTCGCTACAGTAAAGAATGACTATCTCAGGATCGGGTACAATGGTTTCGAGATCATGAACGGAGCAGAAAGAGAAGTGCGTTTTTCCGGAAACGAAGCCTACGACACAGAATTCTCCGGGTCAGATCTTCCTGAATATCTGTATAACGTCGTAAACTACCCGACAAACGGCGGTACCGAAACATATGAGACCACACCG
>CACYBC010000051.1 GCA_902772615.1 uncultured Ruminococcus sp. | reverse complement strand
GCAAAAAGGACTTTTTTGGAGAATCCTACCCCTCCTTTGAAGAGCGCGCCTTGATCCTCAGAGCGGCGAGAAATTACATTCAGGAAGGACAATACACCGCCGAAGCCATCTCTCTCTTAGATGGAATCCCGAACGATGTCCTTCGAACCTACATCTTCGCTTATGCGCCTCCGATCCTCGTGCCGGAACTGCAGGGCTACTTCATGGAAAAGACGCTCCCATCGATCAGAGCTGCTCTCGCCGATGTGATTGATCCTGATTTTTCCTTCAATATAGAGATGTTTACAGGGGGTTCCACCGGCGAGGAAGACCTCATGGATTTATTCTTTGAGGCTCTGGGGGAGACCAATCGGATCAGTGGTTTGTCCAACATCTACGCACACCTTATTTCCGGCCAGGATGTGGAGATCGGGGAGAGCGAGACACTGGACGGTCCTGTCATAAGCGTCAAGAATATCGACGGGCATACCGCCCAGAGGAGAGCTGCCATAGTCGTGACCTGTGCGGTGTATAAGACAATCGAGGCGATAGAGGACGCACTCGAAGTGTGCAATTTCAGATTGGGGGCATAACCATGTACATCGATCTCATTTCACATAACCCGTTCCCGGAACTTGCTCTTCCCTTCCCGACTTCCATCACCACCCACGCCGACGCCATGCAGGCCGTGTATTATTTCATCGGGAAGTACGCCCAGCGGATCAACCGAATCTGCGAAGAAAAGGGCTTCGAAGTGAGGCAACGCCTCCTGTATATGCTGATCAAACTCGTGTTCAGCTGGAGAGAACTGAGGTTGCCTCTTCCCGCACTCTCTACAGAAGTTCCCGAGCTGATCAGCTGGACGGAACGCACACACTGAGCCCCCGGACTGACGGTCAGTCCTATATTTTAGCCATTTCCATAATGAACCATTTTGGTCCCAATGCTTGAGGGAAGGAGGTTTTTTACAGATGTACTTCTCCTGCGACATGAAATCCTTCTATGCGTCTGTGGAATGTGCGGCGCGGGGACTTGACCCGCTTACGACGAATCTTCTCGTAGCGGATGAGTCCCGCACCGACAAGACGATCTGCCTCGCGGTGTCTCCTTCCCTGAAAGCGATAGGGGTGCCGTCGCGCCCACGACTTTTCGAAGCAAAGCAAGCGATCCAAAACTATGAGGCAGCGCATCACTGCAAGGTCAACTACATCATAGCCACCCCACGGATGGCGGAGTATATTAAGGTCAGCTCCAAGATCTATGAGATTGCTCAGCGGTACGCCGCTCCAGATGACATACACGTTTACTCCGTAGACGAGTTCTTCGTGGACGCTGGTCCCTACACAAAGTTGTATGGGGAAGCGGCTCAGCGAGCTGGGCTTTCCATCCCCTGGTTTATGGCCCGATCCATCATAAAGGAAGTTCTGGCTGTGACCGGAATCACAGCGACAGTTGGAATCGGCACAAACCTCTACCTCGCAAAAGTCGCCATGGACATCACGGCAAAGAAGATGCCGCCAGATAAAGATGGTGTGAGAATAGCAGAACTAAACGAAGAATCCTACCGTCTCTCCCTGTGGCCGCACCGACCGCTGACCGACTTCTGGCACATCGGACCGGGAACGGCACGCAACCTGCTCAGGCATGGTATGCGTACCATGGGCGATGTGGCAAGTATGAGCTTGACGCACGCTGATATACTTTACAAATTGTTCGGCGTGGACGCTGAGCTCCTGATCGATCACGCCTGGGGTGTCGAAACGGCAACCATGGCCGATATCAAGAACTACCGCGCAGAGGGGCACTCCCTCTCAACGGGGCAGGTCCTTCCGCGGGCCTATAGTTATGAGGAAGGCTTCCTTGTCTTCCGTGAAATGGCGGATCTGCTTTGCTCCGATCTCGTTGCCAAAAGTCTCACAACCGACTGCATGACCTGGTGGATCATATTTGATCCTACTACCCTCAATTCCATTTCTCTTCCTGAATCCGCACTCGAAGAGGACTTCTACCATAAGATACAGCCCAAAGCCGCACATGCGACGGTGAGGTTACGCTCACGAACAGACAGTAAAAAAGCTATCATGGAGGCGCTCTGTCTTTCCTTCAGGAAAAACATCGATCCACGGTTTCTGATCCGCCGCATCGGGATCTGCGCCTGCAACACCGAGCAGGATGATGGATTCCGCCAGCTGGACATGTTCACTCCTCCGGAAGTTCTCGACAAAGAACGTGACCTTGAAAAAGTCATGCTGTCCGTCCGAAGGCGATATGGTATGAATTCCCTCGTCCGTGGGATGAACCTTGAGGAGAGCGGCACGACGATGGAGCGGAACCAGCAAATCGGTGGACATCGGGCAGGGACGAGCCCGCTGCCACAGTCAAGCCCATCCTATGATAAACCGG